>NZ_JBEZNQ010000032.1:0-93000 GCF_040653315.1 Streptomyces sp. NPDC047981
GCCGCCGACGCACGGGCGGGATCGCGCGGCCCCGGCTCCCGCCCGTCCGGTGGCGCCGCCGACGCACGGACCGCCTCCCGCCCGACCGCCTCCCGCCCGTCCGTCTCCCGCCGGGACGGCGGTCGGCGGCGTCGCTCGGGTCCGCCGCTCGTCGCCTCTGTCCCGTACGGGCTCTTCGGGCTCGGCACCGGACTGCTCGTGCTGTACGCGGGCGGTGACGACGCCCTCGTGACGGGCGCGGGTCCCGTGCTCGCGCTCACGCTCTCCATGGGGCCCGCCGAGTGGCTGCTGCACCGCTTCCGCCGCGAGAGCCTCGCCGGCCTTCGGACGCTGACCAGCGCGAGGGAGTTCCGGCGGGCGGCGGCGGGAACCCTCGCGCACTGTCTCGGCGGCTACCTCGCCGTGCTCCTCGCGCTGGCCGCCCTCGGCTCCCTGCTCTGGCCGGGGTCGCCGGCGCCCGGCGGTCTCGGGCTCCTCGGGCTGCTCCTCGTCGGGGTGGTGCTCTGGCTCGGGCTGCTGCTCCAGGCCTTCGGCGCGGTCCGCGGCGCCGCGGTCGTGTGCACGCTCGCCGCGGCGGCGCAGACCCTCGCCCCCGCCTCCGGCGCGCTGGTCGCCGGTGCGGCGGCGGCCGCCCTGGCCGTGCTGACCTGTGCCCTGCTCGTCCGACCGACCGCCCACCGTGTCTGAGGAAGGCTCGTGACCCCCACCCTTCTCGTGCCCTTCTACGAGCACCCGGCCGACCGCCCCGAGGCCTGGGAGGCCGTGGTCGAGGCGGCGCCGTCGCTGTACGGCGTCGTCCTCAACCCGGCGAGCGGCCCGGGCACGGCGCCCGACCCCGCGTTCGCCGCCCTCGCGCAGCGGCTCCGCGCGGCGGGCGTCCGCGTGCTCGGCTACACCGACACCGCCTACGGGCGCCGCCCGCACGGCGAGGTCGTGGCCGAACTGCTGCGCCACCGGGACTGGTACGGAGCCGACGGCGCCTTCCTCGACCAGGTGCCGACCGCGCCCGAGGCGCTCGACCACGTGCGCCGCATCGGGGTCGCCGCCCGGGCGGCCGGCGCCCGCACCCTGGTCCTCAACCACGGCGCCCACCCCGACCCCGGCTACGCCGACCTCGCCGACCTGCTGGTCACCTACGAGGGCCCCTGGGACTCCTACCGAGGCCTCGACCTGCCGGTCGCCGACCACTACTGCCACCTGGTCTACGCGGCCCCCCGCGACGCCCTCCCGACCACCCGCGTCCACTGCGCGGTCCCCGGCTCGGGCGCCCACCCCTGGGGGACCCTCCCGCACGGCCTGGACCGCGCGCCCGATCCGGGCGCGAGGCTCTAGGCCGTGTCCGGACTCCCTAGGCGGCGCCCTTGCGGGTCACGACGTAGCAGGTGACGCGACCCTCGCCGGCCTCGTCCCACTCGCGCTCCGAGGACCACATGAACCAGTAGCGGCGCCGCTCCGAGGACTCGCCCGTCCAGCGCGACGGAACGGAGTCGTAGGCCTCGCGGCAGGCGGTGCGCGCCGCGGACTTCGCGGCCGAGGAGCCCGGGTAGGGGCCCTCGCCCAGCGACTTCTGCGCCCACACCCGCCCGTCGTGCGGATCACGGCAGTCGACGTCGACCACGGTCTGGCTGTCCCGCTGCCCGGTGTTGAAGTCGACACAGCCGCCGGCCTCCACCTCGGTCACCGGCCGCACGGTCTTCGCGGACAGCCGGACCTTGCCCTCGGCGGCCATGGCCGGCCGCGACGCGCCGTGCCGGCTCAGCGTGAGGTCCATGGTCAGAGAGGTCATGCCGGCGAAGACGCCGTTCTCGCCGAGCAGGCGGGACAGGTCCACCCTGCTGTGCGTGATCCGGCCCCGGGCGTCCACGGACACGGTCAGGGGATGGCCGGGCCGGCGCACCGAGGTGCTGCCCAACGGTGTGCTCAGCTCGTCGTTCAGGTCCGCGGGGAACATGTCCTGCGTGACGGCTTCCGGGAGTTCGGCCTTGTAGCTGCGACCCCCGCCGACGGCCCGCTGCTCCGTCGCCGCGGCACCGCTGATGCCCTCCAGGAGCATGCCGCCGACCGGGCTCTCGGTGCCGCGCAGATGCTCGACCGGGTCGGCTCCGTCGAACGCGGCGATGTCGGCGGCGCCGTACACGAGCCAGTACGGCGACGACTGCGCGCGGTAGCGGATCCGTTCACGGTCGATCAGGTAGCTTCCCGAGGTGTCGCCCAGGGCGCGTCCCGGCGTCCGGCCGAGGATGACGTTCTTCACCTCGTCGTCGAACTCCCGGGGAATCTTCCAGGCGATCTTCGCCTCGCCGAGCCCCTTCGCGAAGTCGATCCTGCCCTCGACCGTCTGGACGGCCCTGCCCTTGTTCTTCGACTCGAACGTCAGGGTCTGGGTGAAACTCGCGTTGCCCGCCTCCTGCGTCTGCCGCAGGGCCGCGAGGACCTGTCGTTCGAGCGGCTGGTCGAAGACCGGGTGCGCGGAAGGCGCCGCCTCGGGTCCGGCACCCCCCGCTTCGCAGGCGGTGAGCAGCAGAGAGGCGGCGAGCGCCGCGGCCATGGCCGTAAGGGAAGGGCGTCGGATCACGCCCCCATGACCGGGCGGGGCGGCGAAAGGTTGCCCGCCGCCACGTCACGAATGGATCACCCCACCGTCAGCGCCACCAGCACCGCCGTCGCCGCCGTCTCCTCGACCGCGCCGAAGACGTCGCCCGTCACCCCGCCGAAGCGGCGGACGCAGCGGCGCAGCAGCAGGGCCGCCGCGGCGAGGCCCGCGCCCGCCGCGAGGACGTGGCGGAGGGCGTCGTAGGGGGAGAACAGTGCGGCCGTCGCGGCGCAGGCCGCGAGGACGGCCGCCGTGACCAGGGCGGCGGCGCGGACCGGGACGGTGCCGGCGACCATCGCGCCCAGGCCCTCCGGGCGGGCCGCCGGGATGCCCTCGCGGGAGGCGTGGGTCAGGGCGAGGCGGGCGACGGTCGCGGCGAGGGCGGCGCCGACCGTGCCGTACGCCCAGCCCTCCTCGTACAGCCGGAACAGCGCGGCGACCTGGGCGAGCAGGACGAAGAGGAGCGTGATCACGCCGAACGGGCCGATGTCGGACTGCTTCATGATCCGCAGCGCGTCCTCGGCGGGCTTCGCGCTGCCGAGCCCGTCCGCCGTGTCCGCGAGCCCGTCCAGGTGGAGGCCGCGGGTCAGCAGCGCCGGGACGGCCGCCGTGGCGACCGCCGCGAGCAGCGGTCCGGAGCCGAGCAGCAGGAGCACCCCGCCGAGCGCGGCGGCGAACAGGCCGAGGACCAGGCCGGCGACCGGGGCCCAGAGCATGCCGGCGCGCGCCGCGTCCCGGTCCCAGCGGGTGATGCGGGCGGGGAGCACGGTGAGGGTGCCGAAGGCGAAACGCAGGCCGTCCATCCGGGCAGGGTATGGCAGCCCCGCACGCTGTAAATTGCGCATAAGCCGCACATCGGAAGCAGGTGGCATGGGTCACTGGTTCTATCGCAACTTTGTCGAGCCGGGGAAGCTCCCGCTGCTCATCGCTCTTGCCTCCTTCCTGATCACCTTCCTCGTCACCCGGACCATCGTGCGGATGATCCGGGCCGGGAAGGGGCCGTTCGGCAATGTGAAGTCCGCCGGCGGGCTGCACATCCACCATGTCGTGCCGGGCGTCGTCCTCACCGTCGTCGGTGGCTTCGGCGCGGTCGCCAGCGGCCGGGAAGGCGTCGCGGCCTGTGTCTTCGCGGCGGTCTTCGGGATCGGCGCGGGCCTGGTCCTGGACGAGTTCGCGCTGATCCTGCACCTCGACGACGTCTACTGGAGCGACCAGGGCCGCAAGAGCGTCGAGGTCGTCGTGCTGACCGCCGCCCTGGTCGTGCTGGTCCTCGGCGGCTTCTCGCCGCTGGGCGTCAACGAGCTGACCGCGGACGAGCGGCAGAACCGGGCCACCCTCGTCCTGACCCTCCTCGTCAACTTCCTCTTCGTTCTGATCACCCTCGTCAAGGGGAAGTTCCGGCTCGCCGTCATCGGGACGCTCGTGCCGTTCGTCGCGATCGTCGGCGCCGTCCGGCTCGCCCGGCCGGGCTCCTGGTGGTCCCGTCACCTCTACCGCCGGCGCCACCGCGCCCGCGCCAAGTCCCGGCTGCGCACCTACCGGCACGACCGGCGCTGGGACAAGGTGCGCAGGCGCGCTCAGGACGTGATCGGCGGCTTCCAGGAACGGGTGCCGGGGCGCACCCCGGGCTCGGGGTCCTCCCCGCCGTCGGATCCCGGCGGCGGGGGCTGACGGCGCTCGCGCCAGGCGACGACCGCGATCAGCAGGAGTACGCCGAGGATCGCCGCGAGGTGCTCCTTGCCCGCGAGGTTGGGTTTGATCAGCACCTCCACCACCATGGCGAGCACCACGAGGCCCGCGGTCCACCGGGCGCGGTAGCGCCAGCAGACGTACACCGCGAGGCCGACCACGGCCGCCGAGGGGCCGGTGTCGACCACCCGCGCGTCGGAGGCGGGCAGCCCCAGCGGGCTGTCCGGGCCGAGCGCGATGCCCACGCGGGCGTACAGCGTCCCCGCGAGCGTCGCGAGGTACGCGATGGCGAGCGTCCGCCACCGGCCCAGACAGATCTCGGCGATGCCGAAGACCAGCAGGATCTGCGCGAGCGCGCCCCACACGGGCAGGTCGAGCGCGGGGACGAAGAGGGAGAGCGGGGTGCGCAGCAGCGCGAGCCAGACCGGGTCCTCCGCCCGCACCGAGCCGATGTTCTGGACCGGCTGGTAGCCCCAGTCCTGGCTCTGCACCAGCTGGAAGAGGCCGGTGAGGCAGACGGCCGCCAGCGTCATCGGTATCGCTCGCCATCTCCTCGTGACGAGCGCCGTCCGTACGGCGGTGTACAGGGGCCCCCACTCGCGGTGGGCGAAGCCCTTCAGCGCGGACTTCACCGCCGGCCCTCCAGGTGCTTGCGGTGCAGCCTCCCCCAAGGACTTCGTCCAGGGGGTGCCCCCAGCAGTCCCGGGGCCTCCAGGAAGCCCTCGGCGCGACCGGCGGCGAGGCCGATGCGCAGCAGGTCGGCGCTCTTCTCGAAGAGCATGAAACGGGGCTCCCAGATCGGTCGGTACTTGGCGTTGGCGCGGTAGAGCGACTCGATCTGCCACCAGCGGGAGAAGAAGCTGAGCAGCGAACGCCACATCCTCAGCACCGGTCCCGCCCCGAGCTTCGAGCCACGTTCGAAGACGGACCGGAACATGGCGAAGTTGAGCGAGACCTGGGTGATCCCGATCTCCTTGGCGCGCTGCAGGAGTTCGATGACCATGAACTCCATCAGGCCGTTCTCGGCGTCCCGGTCGCGCCGCATGAGGTCCAGCGAGAGCCCCTTCGGCCCCCAGGGCACGAAGGAGAGCACCGCCCTCAGCTCACCCTCCCCATCGGTGCACTCCAGCATCACGCAGCGCCCGTCGTGCGGGTCGCCGAGCCGGCCGAGCGCCATGGAGAAGCCGCGCTCGGTGGCGCCGTCGCGCCAGTCGTCGGCCTTGCGCAGCAGCGCGTCCATCTCGTCGGCGGGGATGTCCTCGTGGCGCCGGATCCGTACCTCGTAGCCGGCCCGCTTGACCCGGTTGAAGGCCTGCCGGACGGTCCGCATGGCGCGGCCGTCGAGGGTGAACTCGTCGGTCTCCACGATCGCCTCGTCGCCCAGCTCCAGGGCGTCCAGGCCGTGCCGGGCGTAGATGGTGCCGGCCTCCTCGCTCGCGCCCATGACGGCCGGGATCCAGCCGTGCTCGCGGGCCTCGGCGAGCCACGGCTCGATCGCGCCGGGCCAGGCCTCGGGGTCGCCGATCGGGTCGCCGGAGGCGAGCGAGACCCCGCCGACGACCCGGTAGGCGACGGCGGCCTTCTCGCTCGGGGACCACACCACGCTCTTCTCGCGGCGCAGCGCGAAGTAGCCGAGCGAGTCCCGGTCGCCGTTCTTGTCGAGCAGCGCCCGCAGCTTCTCCTCGTCGGCCTCGGTGAGCGGGTCGACGGCCCGGCGGGAGCGGAACGCGGCGTACAGCACGGCGATGATCAGCAGCGTGGAGAGCACGTTGATGGTGACGTTGACCCAGCCGGGGGTGGCGATCCCGTCGAAGCGCGAGTCGTCGGCGGCCAGGGTGACCAGCCGCATCACGCCGTACCGCCAGCGCTCCAGGAAGGTGGAGGTGCCGGTGGAGGTGTTGGTGACGGTGACGAGGACGGCGGCGAGCAGCGAGGTGACCAGCAGGCCGCCGACCGCCACGACGGCGGCCAGCCAGGGGTTGGAGCGGTCGCCCTTCGCGTAGAACTCCTTGCGGCCGAGGATCAGCGCGAGGACGAACGCGGCGGTCAGGACGAGCGAGATCCAGTTCTGGGCGTGCTGCCGGATCTCGGGGAAGAACATGGCGAAGGCGAAGAGCAGCAGGAAGAGCCCGCTGAGGACCATGTTGAGGATCCACGCGGCGCGTTTGCGGCGGCGCATGGTGATCGCCAGGAAGAGCGTGAAGACGCCCGAGGCGAAGCCGGCCGTCAGCATGTACGGAGTGAAGTAGTTGTCCGTGTTGTGCCGACGGAGGTCCTGGCCGAGGGAGACCCACACGGCGCTCAGGAAGTTGATGAACGTGACGGCGCGCAGGTACCAGACGGCGAACGCGGCGCTGCGCCGCGAACGGGCGGTGCCCCTGGGCGTTCCTTCGGTGGACAAACGGACCTCTCCCATGAAAAGCGATCATATGGGGCATCGCTCGCCATGGCGGGGCGCCGGAAGCGGCCGTCCGCGCGTGGCGGCACCGCTTCCGGCGCGTGATCCGACTAGCTCTCCTCGTCCGACACGCTGTCCGGCGCGCCGACTGACGCGCCGTCCGACGCGCCGTCCTGCGCCTCGTCCGGAGTGGTCGGCTCCGGGCGCTCGGGCAGCTCCGCCGCCAGTGCGGCGGCGGCCTGGACGAGGGGAAGAGCGAGCAAAGCCCCGGTTCCCTCGCCCACAGTGACGCCGTGGTCGAGCAGCGGGTTGAGTGCCATCCGGTCCAGCGCCTTCGCCTGCGCCGGCTCACCGCTCACCTGACCCGCCAGCCACCAGTCCGGCGCCCGGAACGCCGCCCGCTGCGCCACCAGCGCGCAGGCCGCGCCCACCACACCGTCCAGGATCACCGGCATCCGGCGGACGGCGCTCTGCAGCAGGAAGCCCGTCATCGCCGCCAGGTCCGCCCCGCCGACCGCGCCGAGCAGCGCCAGCTGGTCGCCCAGGACCGGCCGGGCGCGCCGCAGCGAGTCCCTGACCGCCGCGCACTTGCGCATCCACGCCAGGTCGTCGATGCCCGCGCCGCCCCGGCCGGTCACCACCGAGGCGTCCGTCCCGCACAGCGCCGCGATCAGCGTCGCCGCCGGTGTCGTACCGCCCACGCTCAGATCGCCGAGCACCACCAGATCCGTACCGGAGTCGGCCTCCTCGTCGGCGATCGCCACCCCGAGCCGGACCGCCGCCTCGGTCTCCTCGGCGCTCATCGCGTCCTCGATGTCGATCCGGCCGCTGCCGCGCCGCACCCGGTGCCGGACCACCTCGGCGGGCAGCAGCTCCGGCTCGCAGTCGACACCGGCGTCCACCACCCGCACCGGCACCCGCGCGCTGCGCGCGAGGACCGCGAGCGGGCTCGCGCCGTCGAGCACCGCGCGGACCAGCTCGTGCGTCGTGCCGGCCGGGCGGCCCGACACCCCGAGCGAGGCCACTCCGTGGTCGCCCGCGAAGAGCACCACCTTCGGCTGCTCGACCGCCCGCACCTTGACCGAACCCTGCGCCGCCGAGAGCCACTCGCCGAGCTCGTCGAGCCGGCCGAGCGCGCCGGGCGGAACGACCAACCGCTCCCGGCGTTCCTCGGCGTCACGCCGCACCCCGCCGTCGGGGCGCTCGATCAGATCGGAGAAGTCGTCCAGGTTCAAGGCTCGTCCTCGTGACGTCGACGTCGGCTGCTGGCCAAGCTGTGGCCAATGGGTGATCGAACCCTACCCGCGCAGCACCAGCGCCTGACCCGAGACGACCAGGAGCACCTGCTCGCACTCGTCCCCGAAGGCCGCGTTCAGCCGCCCCAGCTCGTCCCGGAACCGCCGCCCGGCCGCCGTCGCGGGCACCACACCCGACCCCACCTCGTTGGTCACGGCCACCACCGTGCGGGGCGTCGCCCGCACCGCCGCCACCAGCTCCTCGACCCGCCTGCGCAGCGCCTCCTGCCCCCCGCTCGCCCACCGCTCCTCCTCCCAGGCCCCCACCCGGTCCATGGCGTCCGTCAGCCACAGCGACAGACAGTCGATCAGCAGCGCGGGCCCCCCGGTCGTCAGGAGCGGTACAAGGTCGCAGGTCTCGGCGGTACGCCAGGAGCCCGGCCGCCGGTCCCGGTGCAGGGCCACCCGCTGGGCCCACTCCGGGTCCTCCTCCCGGGTCCCGCCCGTCGCCACGTACAGCACGTCAGGGACGGTCTCCAGGCGCCGCTCGGCCTCCACCGACTTGCCCGACCGCGCACCGCCGGTCACCAGCGTGCGGCGCGGCACGTCCGGCACCGCGTGGTACTCGCCGACGTACAGCGTCGTGCCGTCCGGCACCGCCCGCGCCCCGGCCGCCGCGAGCCGCCGGTCCAGCTCCCGGCCGTTCGGCACGTCGTGGTCGAGGTGGACGGCGATCACGTCGGTGCTCGCCCCCACCGCGCCGGTGGCCCGCAGCCGCGCCAGCGCGTCAGGACGGCCCGTGACATCCATGACGACCATGTCGTACGGCGGCCGGTGGTCGTCCGGCAGACCGGCGGGGGAGCCCCCCGGCGGCAGGTACAGCAGCCGCTCGCCCTCCGCCGAGGTCACCTCGTACCCCGTGCCGGGCGAGTCCATCGGCACCGCCCGCACCCGGTGACCGCTGATCAGCGTCAACTCCCGGCCGTCCGGCACCCGCCCGGCGGTCGGAAGCCCGGCCGGCACCTCCACCGCGGGCCCGTCGTGCGGGTGCGTGAGCAGCACCTGCCGTACGCCGACCAGTGAGCGCCCGGCCCGGGCGGCGGCCAGCGCGGCCCCCGGCGTCAGGTCGAGCAGCAGCGCCTCGTCCACGAGCAGCGCGGTGGCGGCCCGCGCCTGGGGGCCGCGGGAGGTCGCGCAGACGGCGCAGGGGCATTCGGGGCGGGGGAGCCCGAGGGGGGCGCCGGTGCCGAGCAGAGTCAGTTCCACCCAATGATCCTCCCGCGACACCGCGAGGGGTGCGCGCCCGGCTACGCTGCGGGCAGGAAACCGATCATCCGGTGAGCCTCAGGAGGCGGACATGGCATGGACGTGGCGGTTCGAGAAGGCCGACGGCACGGAGACCGCTCCCTCGGTGGAACCGGAGGACTGGACGACCCAGGGCGACGCCGAGTCCTGGATCGGTGAGGTGTGGAAGGACCTCCTGGAGGGCGGCACGGAGCAGGCCTCGCTCTTCGAGGACGACACGAAGATCTACACGATGTCCCTCCGCGAGGCGGCGGAGAGCTAGAACCTCGCGAACGCGTCCGGCGACGGCCCCGAAACCGGGGCCGTCGCCGTGCCCTGCCCTTACACCTCCCCGAGCGTGACCCGCGCCTGCGCCTCCGTCCCGCCCCGCTCGTACACCACCGTCACCGCGTCCCCCGGCTTCATCCCGGCCAGCGCCTCCTGCAGCGAGGTGATCGTCGTGACCTCCGCGTCGCCGATCCGCGTGATCACGTCGCCGGGCTCGATCCCCGCCCGGCCCGCGGCCCCGTTCGCCGGGGCGTCCACGACGGCGACGCCCGCCGGTTCGTAGGCGTCGTCGAGGACCGTCCGGCCGGTGATGTTCAGCGCGGCCCGGCCCGAGTCGGTGACCTTGCCGTCCTTGATGATCTGGTCGGCCACGGTCCGCACCATCGAGACCGGGATCGCGAAACCGATGCCCGCCGCCGCGCCCCCGCCCAGGTCGGGATCGGTGGCCGCGAGCGTCGGGATGCCGATGACCTCGCCGTCCAGGTTGACCAGCGCGCCGCCGCTGTTGCCCGGGTTGATGGCCGCCGACGTCTGGACCATGTTCGCGATGGTCGCCCCCGTACCGCCGCCCTCGCGGCCCTCGCTGACCGTGCGGCCGGTCGCCGAGACGATGCCCTGGGTGACGCTGCCGGACAGACCGAGCGGGGAACCCATCGCGAGCACGATGTGCCCCATGTCGACCTCGGCCGAGTCGCCGAACCTCGCCGGCTTGAGCCCCGCCGGCACCGAGTCCAGCTTGATGACGGCGAGGTCCTGCTCGGGGTACGTCGCCACGAGGCGGGCCGGCATCGGCTCCTTGCCCGTGGCCAGCGTGACCCGGAAGGTCCGCTCCTCGCCGACGACGTGCGCGTTGGTGACGACGTGGCCGTCGCCGTCGTAGACGACGCCCGAGCCGAGCGCGGCGGTGGCGTCGATCTGGACGACCGACGGCAGGACGTCCTTGATCACGGCCCGGTAGTCGTCCTGGAGCTCGTTGGCGGCGAGCGGCGCGGCCGCCTGCGTGGAACGCTCCGCGTCAGGACCTGCGCCGGAGGAGCACCCGCCGAGCAGGGACGTGACGCAGGCACCGGCCGTCAGGAGGAGGAGCGGGCGCCGTGCGCGGGATACGTCCATGTCCGGAGTATCGGCTTCGACCGATCGCTCGGGCTCGGTGGAGAGGTCCGATCAGGGGTTCCGAGGGTCCCGCCCCGCCGAGCCCCGGTATCCCCGTTCCCCCACGGAAGCTCCCCACAGAGGTCGCCCGCAGAAGCTCCCCCCACAGAGGTTCCCCCTCAGCCGCCCCGGACCCCGCACAGGTGCAGCAGTGCCGCCACCCTGCGGTACGGCTCCGTCCGTCCCGCGCGGTCCTCTGCGGTGAGCAGACGTTCCAGCTCCTCGGCGGCCGGCAGGCCGACCTCCGCCGGCACGCCGTCGGTGAAGACCCGTACGCCGTACCAGGAGTGCAGCGGCGCCGCGATCCCGGCGAGCGTCGAGGTCAGCGCGTCGAGCCGGTCGGCCCGCACCTTCGCGCCGTTGCGATCGGTGTACGTGTCCGAGTCGAAGCCGGTCAGCGCGTCCGACCAGGCCCCGGCGAGCCCCGGCCGCATGGCCAGCGCGTCGGCGTTCCGTACCACCAGGGAGAGCAGACCGCCGGGCGCCAGCATCCGGGCGAGCCCGGCGAGCAGCGCGTCCGGCTCGTCCGCGTACATCAGGACGCCGTGGCAGAGCACGACGTCGAAGCTGCCCGGCAGGAAGTGGACGCCCGTCTCACGGCCGTCGCCCTCGATCAGCCGGACCCGCTCGCGGATCCCGGCCGGTTCGGTGGCCAGCGCCTCGCGCGCCGCCTTGAGCAGCTCGGGATCGGACTCGAGGCCGGTCACCGTGTGGCCGGCCCTGGCGAGCCGCAGGGCCTGCGTGCCCTGCCCCATGCCCGCGTCCAGGATCCGCAGCCGCTGCCCCACCGGGTAGCGCCCGGCTATCTGCTCGTCGAGCTGGCGCGCCACGAGTTCCTGGCGGACGGTCTCGCGCAGCCCGCCGTACCCGCTCGGCCACGGGGAGGAGGCGGCGGCCAACGGACCGCCGGCCGCCGTACCGGACTCGGAGCTGTCCGCGCTCAGGGCCGCTCTCCGCGCTTGACCTGCGGCTTCGGCAGCCGCAGTCGGCGCATCTGGAGCGTACGCATCAGGCCGTAGGCCACGGCTCCGCGCTTCGGCTCGTTCGGGAAGCGCTCGTTGAGCTGCTTCTTCAGCCGGAGCCAGATGCCGATCGAGTCGATGACGATCATCACGATCACACCGAGCCAGAGCAGCAGCGAGACGTTCTGCAGCACCGGGACGCGGACCATCGACAGCACGAGGATCACCACGGCCATCGGCAGGAAGAACTCCGCGATGGCGAAGCGCGAGTCGACGAAGTCGCGCACGAAGCGGCGGACCGGACCCTTGTCGCGGGCCGGCAGGTAACGCTCGTCGCCGCTCGCCAGCGCCTCGCGCTGCCGGGCCAGGTCGGAGCGGCGCGCCTCGCGCTGGCGCTTGGCGGCCTCCTTGCGGTCGGTCGGCACCGTCGCCGCGCGACGGCGCTGGGTCTGCGCCTCGCTCCGCTTCGGCGTCGGGCGGCCCTTGGGGGCCTCGGGGTCGCGGGGCTGCTTGGAGAAGTCCACGCTCACCTTGTCGGTGGCGGCCTTCTCTTCCTTGGAACGGCTACGGAACACAGAACCCAGAGTACGTGGTGGGGGGTGTGGACCCCAGTGCGGGCGGGAACGATCTGGTATCGGACCGCGTCTGTGGGGGTACGCACGGACGACACGCACGGTTTCCCCGAGGTCCACCTACTCCCTGGGCCGGAGAGAGCCCGCCCGCAGTCGTCCTTGGGGAGGAGCACATCCGCCCCCGAACAGTGCGGTAATGGAGACAGGGACCGTACTGTGGATCCTGTTGGAGAGCTGAAGCCGAGTCCGTCAGAAGGGGGCGCGCGAAGCCCATGAGCGGTGTGATGAAGCGTATGGGGATGATCTTCCGCGCGAAGGCAAACAAGGCCCTTGACCGGGCCGAGGATCCGCGCGAGACCCTCGATTACTCCTACCAGAAGCAGCTGGAGCTCCTGCAGAAGGTCCGGCGGGGCGTCGCCGACGTGGCGACCTCGCGCAAGCGGCTCGAACTGCAGCTGAACCAGCTCCAGGGCCAGTCCGCGAAGCTGGAGGACCAGGGCCGCAAGGCGCTGGCGCTCGGCCGTGAGGACCTGGCCCGTGAGGCGCTCTCCCGGCGCGCCGCCCTCCAGCAGCAGGTGAGCGACCTCGAAGTGCAGCACCAGACGCTGCAGGGCGAGGAGGAGAAGCTCACGCTGGCCGCCCAGCGGCTGCAGGCCAAGGTCGACGCCTTCCGCACCAAGAAGGAGACGATCAAGGCGACCTACACGGCGGCCCAGGCGCAGACCCGGATCGCCGAGTCCTTCTCCGGCATCTCCGAGGAGATGAGCGACGTCGGCGTGGCCATCCAGCGTGCCGAGGACAAGACGGCCCAGCTCCAGGCGCGGGCCGGCGCGATCGACGAGCTGCTCGCCTCGGGCGCGCTCGACGACCAGTCGGGCCTGGCCAAGGACGACATCCAGGCCGAACTCGACCGGCTGTCCGGCGGTACGGACGTCGAGCTTGAGCTCCAGCGGATGAAGGCGGAGCTGGCCGGAGGGCCCTCGGCCTCGAAGCAGGCCATCGAGGGCGGCAACGGCACGGCCGCGCCGCAGGACCAGCAGCAGTCCCAGCCCCGCTTCGACAAGCAGTAGCCCGAGCGACACCGAGCCCGAAGGACGCGTCATGATCGTACGGATCATGGGGGAGGGCCAGTGGGAGCTGGCCGACAGCCACTTCGTCGAGCTGAACGAGCTGGACGACGAGCTGCTCGCGGAGATGGAGTCGGGGGACGACGAGGGCTTCCGCCGGACCCTGTCCGCGCTCCTCGACGCGGTCCGCCGGATCGGCAAGACCCTCCCCGACGACGCGCTCGAACCCTCCGAGCTGATCCTTCCGGCGCCGGACGCGACCCTCGATGAGGTCCGCGCGATGCTCTCCGACGACGGCCTGATCCCGGGCTGACCCCGGGCCGAGCCGCACTCTCCGACGAACGGACCGGTGCCCCGCCCCTCCCCACCGGAGGAGCGGGGCACCGGTGCGTTCCACCCCGTACCGTTGCATGTCGTGACCACCCTCGACAGCGGCTTCCCGCGGGGCCGGCAGTGGCTGCGGGAGCACCCGCTCGCCTTCGACGCGGCGCTCGCGCTCGGCGCGCTCGTCTGCATGATCACCGCGTCCTTCGCCGACCCGCACGGCAGCCCGAACGGCCCCACCTTCGGCGACCGCAGCCCCGACATGGGCAGCGTGGGCCTCATGGTGCTCGGCGCCGCCGCCCTCGTCCTGCGGCGCCGCGACCCCCTCGCCGTCCTGGCCTTCACCGGCGCGGTCACCCTTGTCGAGCTGATCGTCGACGACCGGCCCGCGCCGGTCGTGATGAGCGCCGTGATCGCGGTCTTCACGGTCGCCGCCCGCACCGACCGGCCCACCACCTGGCGGGTCGGCCTCATCACCATGGCCGTGCTCACCGGCGCCTCGATGCTCTTCGGGCCGACACCCTGGTACGCGCAGGAGAACCTGGGCGTCTTCGCCTGGACCGGCATGGCCGCGGCCGCCGGTGACGCCGTGCGCAGCCGCCGCGCCTTCGTCGACGCCATACGGGAACGGGCCGAGCGCGCCGAGCGGACCCGCGAGGAGGAGGCCCGCCGCCGGGTCGCCGAGGAGCGGCTGCGGATCGCCCGCGACCTGCACGACGTCGTCGCCCACCACATCGCCCTGGTCAACGTCCAGGCCGGGGTCGCCGCCCATGTCATGGACAAGCGCCCCGACCAGGCCAAGGAGGCCCTCGGGCACGTCCGGGCCGCCAGCCGCTCCGCCCTCGACGAGCTGCGGGCCACCGTCGGCCTGCTCCGCCAGTCCGGCGACCCCGAGGCCCCCACCGAACCGGCGCCCGGCCTCACCGTCCTCGACCAGCTCCTCAGCACCTTCCGCAACGCGGGCCTCCCCGTCGAGCTGGCCTGGGCCGGCGCCGACACCGGCGCGCTGGGCGAACGGCAGGAGGGCGCCCCGACGGCGCCGCGGCTGCCGGCGGCCGTCGACCTCGCCGCGTACCGGATCATCCAGGAGGCGCTGACCAATGTGCGCAAGCACGCGGGCCCGGGCGCCAAGGCCGAGGTGAGCGTCGTCCGGGTCGGCCGCACGGTCGAGATCACCGTCCTCGACGACGGCGTGCCGCAGCAGACGCCGTCCGCCGACACCGGCGGCCACGGGCTGCTCGGCATGCGCGAACGGGTCACCGCCCTCGGCGGCACGCTGACCGCGGCACCCCGCTACGGTGGCGGTTTCCGGGTCCAGGCGATACTGCCCGCCACGGCCCGTACGGGGGAGGACACATGACGATCCGGGTGCTGCTCGCCGACGACCAGGCCCTGCTCCGCAGCGCCTTCAAGGTGCTGGTGAACTCCGAACCGGACATGGAGGTGGTCGCCGAGGCCGCGGACGGCGCGGAGGCCGTCGCCCTCGCCCGCTCCACCCGGGCCGACGTCGTCCTGATGGACATCCGGATGCCCGGCACGGACGGGCTCGCCGCCACCCGGATGATCACGGCCGACCCGGAGCTGACCGGCGTACGGATCGTCATGCTCACCACCTTCGAGGTGGACGAGTACGTCGTGCAGTCGCTCCGCGCCGGGGCCTCCGGCTTCCTCGGCAAGGGGGCGGAACCGGACGAACTGCTCAACGCCATCCGGATCGCCGCCGCCGGGGAGGCTCTGCTCTCGCCCGTGGCGACCAAAGGGCTGATCGCCAAGTTCCTCGCCCAGGGCGGCAGTTCGGACCCCGACGGCGACGAGACCCCGGGGTACTCGCAGCGGCTCGCCGCGCTCACCACCCGGGAGCGCGAGGTCCTGGTCCTCGTCGCGGGCGGCCACTCCAACGACGAGATCGCCGAACGCCTGGACGTCAGCCCCCTCACGGTGAAGACCCATGTGAACCGGACCATGGCGAAGCTCGGCGCCCGGGACCGCGCCCAGCTGGTGGTCACGGCCTACGAGTCGGGGCTGGTACGTCCAAGGGTGGAGTGAGGGAGTACACCGGCGTACTCCAGACGCGGTATGCGCCGCATAAGGAATTGAGCCCCGGGGGCGAGGATCCGTTGCCTCTCATGGCTGATCGTGTATGCGGGCACCCATCACCGCCCGCCTGCCGAGCACGCCACAGAAGAGAGACCCCATGTCCTGGCTGTCCAGATTCAGCCTCGCGCAACGGGCCCTGATCGGGCTGATGTCCATCGTCGCCATCGTCTTCGGGGCGATAGCCATCCCGCAGCTGAAGCAGCAACTGCTGCCCTCGATCGAGCTCCCGATGGTCTCGGTCCTCGCCCCCTACCAGGGCGCGTCTCCCGACGTGGTCGAGAAGCAGGTCGTCGAACCGCTCGAGGCCACCATCAAGGCCGTCGACGGCATCAAGGGCGTCACGTCCACCGCCTCCGAGGGCAACGCCGTCATCATGGCCACCTTCGACTACGGCGACGAGGGCACCAAGCAGCTCGTCGCCGACGTCCAGCAGGCCGTGAACCGCGCGCGCGTCGCGCTGCCCGACGGGGTCGACCCGCAGGTCGTCGCCGGTTCCACCGACGACATCCCGACGGTCGTCCTCGCGGTCACCTCCGGCAAGGACCAGCAGGCGCTCGCCGACCAGCTGGAGCGCACCGTCGTCCCGGCCCTCGAGGACATCGACGGTGTCGGCCAGGTCTCCGTCGACGGTGTCCAGGACCTCCAGGTCTCCGTCACCCCCGACGACGCCAAGCTCGCGGCGGCCGGTCTCGACGTGGGCAAGCTCGCCGAGGCCATCCGCTCCGGCGGCGGCACGGTGCCGGCCGGCTCGTTCTCCGAGGACGGCAAGAGCCGCACGGTCCAGGTCGGCGGCGGCTTCACCTCGCTGCAGCAGCTCCAGGAGCTGCGGATCAAGCCCGAGCAGGGCAAGGCGGTCCGCCTCGCCGACGTGGCCGAGGTGAAGCAGGAGGAGGCCTCCCGGGTCTCCATCACCCGTACCAACGGCAAGCCGAGCCTCGCCGTGATGGCCACCATGGACAACGACGGCAGCGCCGTCGCCATCTCCGACGCGGTCAAGGAGAAGCTGCCCGAGCTGCGCAAGGACCTCGGCGCGGGCGCGGAGCTGACCGTCGTCTCCGACCAGGGCCCCGCCGTCTCCAAGTCGATCTCCGGTCTGACCACGGAGGGCGCGCTCGGCCTCGTCATGGCCGTTCTGGTCATCCTGGTCTTCCTGACCTCGATCCGCTCCACACTGGTCACCGCGGTCTCGATCCCGCTCTCGGTCGTCCTGGCGCTGATCGTGCTGTGGACCCGCGACCTCTCGCTCAACATGCTGACCCTGGGCGCCCTCACCATCGCCATCGGCCGGGTCGTCGACGACTCGATCGTGGTCCTGGAGAACATCAAGCGGCACCTCGGCTACGGCGAGGAGCGCCAGTCGGCGATCCTCACCGCCGTCCGCGAGGTCGCGGGCGCCGTCACCTCCTCCACGCTCACCACGGTCGCGGTCTTCCTGCCGATCGGTCTGGTCGGCGGCATGGTCGGCGAGCTGTTCGGCTCGTTCAGCCTGACGGTCACCGCCGCCCTGCTCGCCTCGCTCCTGGTCTCGCTCACCGTCGTCCCGGTCCTCTCGTACTGGTTCCTGCGCGCCCCCAAGGGCACGTCGGCGGACCCGGACGAGGCCCGGCGCCGCGCGGAGGAGAAGGAGAACAAGAGCAAGCTGCAGCGCCTGTACGTGCCGGTCCTGCGGTTCGCGACCCGGCGCCGGCTCACCAGCGTGGCGATCGCGGTCGTCGTCCTGGTCGGCACCTTCGGCATGGCCCCGCTCCTGAAGACGAACTTCTTCGACCAGGGCGAGCAGGAGGTCATGAGCATCAAGCAGGAGCTGGCCCCGGGCACCAGCCTCGCGGCGGCCGACGAGGCCGCGAAGAAGGTCGAGCAGGTCATCGCCGCCACCGACGGCGTGAAGGACTACCAGGTCACCGTCGGCTCCTCGGGCTTCATGGCCGCCTTCGGCGGCGGCACGGGCGCCAACCAGGCCTCGTACCAGCTGACCCTGGAGGACTCGGCCTCGTACGAGAAGACCCGGGACGCCATCGACGCGGCGCTCGGCAAGCTCGACGGCATCGGCGACACCACGATCGCGGCCGGCGACGGCTTCGGCAGCCAGGACCTGAGCGTGGTGGTCAAGGCCTCCGACGCGGACACCCTGAAGAAGGCGTCCGAGCAGGTCAAGGCCGAGGTGGCGAAGCTCAAGGACGTCACCGACGTCCAGAGCGACCTCTCCCAGTCCGTGCCGCGGATCTCCGTCAAGGCGAACGCCAAGGCGGCGGAGCTCGGCTTCGACGACACGACGCTCGGCATGGCCGTCGCCCAGGCGGTCCGGGGCACCCCGGCCGGCAAGGCGATCCTGAACGACACCGAGCGGGACATCGTCCTGACCTCGGCCAAGCCGGCCACCACGATGGCGAGCCTGAAGGCGCTGCCGTTCGGCCCGGTCAAGCTCGGCGACATCGCCACGGTCGAGCTCGTCCCCGGCCCGGTCTCGATGACCCGGATCGACGGCTCGCGGGCCGCCACGATCAGCGCCAAGCCGACCGGTGACAACACCGGCGCGGTGAGCACCGAGCTGCAGTCGAAGATCAGCGCGCTCGACCTGCCGGAGGGCGCGACCGCCTCCATCGGCGGTGTCTCCGAGGACCAGTCCGAGGCCTTCCTCAACCTGGGCCTGGCGATGCTCGCGGCGATCGCGATCGTCTTCATGCTCCTGGTCGCGACCTTCAAGTCGCTCATCCAGCCGCTGATCCTGCTGGTGTCGATCCCGTTCGCGGCGACCGGCGCGATCGGTCTGCTCGTGGTCACGGGCACGGCGATGGGCGTGCCGGCGATGATCGGCATGCTGATGCTCATCGGCATCGTCGTGACCAACGCGATCGTCCTGATCGACCTGATCAACCAGTACCGCGCCCAGGGCCTGGGCGTCGTCGAGGCGGTCGTCGAGGGCGGCCGGCACCGACTGCGCCCGATCCTCATGACGGCCCTGGCGACGATCTTCGCGCTGCTCCCGATGGCGCTCGGCATCACCGGCGAGGGCGGCTTCATCGCGCAGCCGCTCGCGGTGGTGGTGATCGGCGGTCTGATCACCTCGACGCTGCTGACGCTGCTCCTGGTCCCGACGCTCTACGCGATGGTGGAACTCCGCAAGGAGCGCCGCGCGAAGAAGAAGGCGGCCAAGAAGGCGAAGAAGCGGGACGGCACGCTGGACAACCCCGAGCAGCCGGACGTGACCCCCGCGGACGCGACCCTGCTGGACAAGCTGGACGCGCTCGACATCTGACGCGCCGAACGCCGAAGGGCGCCCCGCACCGTGCGGGGCGCCCTTCGGCGCGTCGGGGGAGAACCGTTACGGCAGAGCGAGCATCCGCTCCAGCGCCAGCTTGGCGAAGCTCTCGGTCTCCTGGTCGACCTGGATCCGGTTGACCAGCTTGCCCTCGGCGAGCGACTCCAGCGCCCACACCAGGTGCGGCAGGTCGATCCGGTTCATCGTCGAGCAGAAGCAGACCGTCTTGTCGAGGAAGACGACCTCCTTGTCCGGGTGCGCGTTGGCGACGCGGCGGACCAGGTTCAGCTCCGTGCCGATGGCCCACTTCGAGCCGGCCGGGGCCGCCTCCAGGGTCTTGATGATGTACTCCGTCGAGCCGACGTAGTCCGCCGCCGCGACGACCTCGTGCTTGCACTCCGGGTGGACGAGCACGTTGACGCCCGGGATCCGCTCCCGCACGTCGTTGACCGAGTCCAGCGAGAAGCGCCCGTGCACCGAGCAGTGCCCGCGCCACAGGATCATCTTGGCGTTCCGCAGCTCCTCGACGGTCAGGCCGCCGTTCGGCTTGTGCGGGTTGTACAGGACGCAGTCGTCCAGCGACATGCCCATCTCACGCACGGCCGTGTTGCGGCCCAGGTGCTGGTCGGGCAGGAAGAGGACCTTCTCGCCCTGCTCGAAGGCCCAGTCCAGGGCCCGCTTGGCGTTGGACGAGGTGCAGATCGTGCCCCCGTGCTTGCCGGTGAAGGCCTTGATGTCGGCCGAGGAGTTCATGTACGAGACGGGCACGACCTGGTCGGCGACGCCGGCCTCGGTCAGCACGTCCCAGCACTCGGCGACCTGCTCGGCGGTGGCCATGTCGGCCATCGAGCAGCCGGCCGCGAGGTCGGGGAGCACGACCTTCTGGTCGTCCGTGGTGAGGATGTCGGCCGACTCGGCCATGAAGTGCACACCGCAGAAGACGATGTACTCGGCCTCCGGGCGCGCCGCGGCGTCACGGGCGAGCTTGAAGGAGTCGCCGGTCACGTCCGCGAACTGGATGACCTCGTCGCGCTGGTAGTGGTGGCCGAGGACGAAGACCTTGTCCCCGAGCTTCTCCTTGGCGGCGCGGGCACGCTCCACCAGGTCCGGGTCGGAGGGCGAGGGAAGGTCGCCCGGACACTCCACTCCGCGCTCGCTCTTGGGGTCGGCCTCGCGGCCGAGCAGCAGGAGGGCGAGCGGCGTCGGCTGTACGTCCAGGGGCTGGGCGGTGGTCACGTCACGCACCCTTTCTTTCTGCGGAAGCTCTCTGCGGGAAGTGCTTTTCGTCTAAATGACGCTATCTATCATAACCGCTTCACGTCAGTTTGACGATGTCCATAGTGTCGATGTGACGAATTCGCGGTCGACGGATCCGCGCCCGCTCGCCCCCGCCGCGGAGGCCGTTCCCGCCCGGCTCCGCGGCTGGTCGTTCCGCGTCCGCGAGCGGGTGTGCGAGCATGAAAGGGATAAAGACGCGATGCCGAGCCTCGCCCGGAATGAATCCGAGGCCCCGCCGGTTGCAACCGTCGGCAAGCAGTCTCCGTCTCCGTACAACCCGGGAGAGAAGCAGATGTCCGTATCGGACGAGAAGACCACTGTCAGCGACGGCATCCTCCTGTCTGACGCCGCCGCGGCCAAGGTCAAGGCCCTGCTCGACCAGGAAGGCCGCGACGACCTGGCGCTGCGCGTCGCCGTACAGCCCGGCGGCTGCTCCGGCCTGCGCTACCAGCTCTTCTTCGACGAGCGTTCGCTCGACGGCGACGTCGTCAAGGACTTCGACGGCGTCAAGGTCGTCACCGACCGCATGAGCGCCCCGTACCTGGGCGGCGCCTCCATCGACTTCGTCGACACCATCGAGAAGCAGGGCTTCACGATCGACAACCCGAACGCCACGGGCTCCTGCGCCTGCGGCGACTCGTTCAGCTAAGCCTGAAGCAGTACCGCGAAGGCGGCCGCCCGGACTCCGGGCGGCCGCCTTCGCGCGTCTCGTGGCCGGTACGGCTCACGTCCTCGGCACGGGCTCCCCGCTCGCCGCGTCCACGACCGTACGGCCGCCCAGCGGCTGCTCCAGGGCCACCGTCCGGGTCACCTCCACGGCGATCGCGATGCACGCCCGGTCGGGGTCGATCGGCTTCTCCGTGATCCGTACGGAGACCCGGTCGGGGCTCTCCGTCGCCGTCGCGGTGTACGTGCTGCACACCCCGCCCCAGAAGGTGACCGAGAGTTTCGTGCCGGCGCCGTCCACCCGGTACGACTGGATCTGCCGTGCGGGCGCCGTGCCCTCGCCCTGATCCGGCGTCGGCGTCGGGGTGGGCTCCGGCTTCGCCGGGGGCGCCAGGTGCTCGGGCGCCACCGCGGTCCGGACGACCGTGTGCGGCTCCGCCCCGGCCTCCGGCTCCACCTGGAAGAGCCAGGACGGTACGAGCGCCCGCTCGCCGTCCACGAACTGCGCGGCGAGCCCGAAGACCGCACCGGTGACGGTCAGCTCGCGCGGCTCGTTCCGGGGCTCACAGGGAGCCGTCGGCGCCGTCCCGGTGCCCTCGGCGGATCCGGCGGATCCGGCGGAACCGTCGGGTGCGGCGGGCGCGCCGGGTGCCTCCCCTGGCGTGTCCCCGGCCGGCGGGGCCGTCGCGCAGCCGCCGATGCCGACCGAACCCGGCACCGCCGCCCTGTTGAGCTCCTCCAGGGCCTTCCCGGCGGAGACCACCGGATACTCGGCCCCCTTGGCCGGCTCCTTCAACTGCCCGCTGCCGGAGACCAGTTCACCGCCCGGGCCGACCTGGATCCCGGTCGACCAGCCGTACGTCGGCAGCCCGCCCACGACCGGGTCGGCGTTGACCACCCGTACCGACCCCATCAACTGGCTCGCGTCGATCTTCGCGTCGTCCTGGCCCACCGCCTTCAGGACCGGAGCGGCCGCCGCCCGCGCCGTCGCCTCGCTCACCGGTCCGCCCTTCGGCGACTCCGCCTCTCCCGGCGGCGGGCAGGCCTTGCCCTTGAGACAGGTGTCGCCGACCGGGCCCCCGTCGTACCGCGCGAACGTCCAGCTGCCCGGCGCCTTCGCCGACACGTCCAGGCGCAGCCCCGAGCCGTCCTTCTCCGGCGCGATCTTCCAGACCTCGCCGTCGAGACTCGGCGTGCCCGAGATGCCCAGGGCCTTGGCCAGCCGGGTCACCTCCGCCGAGGAGACCCGGCCCTCGGGCCGGTGGACCGCGGCCGAGGAGGGCCCCGTGGGGAGGGGGCCCTTGGCCTTGTAGACGGCGCCGCCGCCGTTCGGGTCGGGCTCGCCCGGCGCGATACCGGGACCGCCGTCCCGGTTCGAGCCGTCGCCCGTGGCGTCCAGGCTCAGCGGCGGGGGTGCCACGGCGGCGCCGCCCGCCGTGGGGGTGCCGTCCGAGGTGTTCGCGAGATACACCCCGCCACCCCCGGCGAGCAGCACGCCCGCCGCGACCGACGCCACGAGGAGTGGCCGGGGCCGCGTCCGCCGGTTCTCCGTACCGCTCACCGCATCGCTCCTTCGTCCCGCGCCCGGGAGGACGCCTCCCGGAAGACATCAGTGGGACGGAACGGGCGCGCGAGCGGTTCCGTCCCTCAGGCGCCGTATTCGGAGGTGGCGGCGATCAGCCGCGCGGAGGCGGGCGGTACGACGACCCCGTGGATGGCCGCGGGGGAGACCCTGGCGGGCGCGGCGTCCGCCGGAACGACCCAGTGCGGCGCCATCCGCGCGCTGTCGCCGCGCAGCTGGGCGAGGCTGAACTCGGACTCCTGAGGCTCGCGAGGAGCGGGTTGCGTCGACATAGCCGCACCGTACGCACGCCACCGCTCTGCGGAAAAGACCTACTCTGGGGTAGTTTCCACTGTTCGGCAGCGGCGGCAAAGCCGGTAACGTGAGGTGTCAACCGCTTTCCGTCCCGCAGGAGCGCCCAGCCGTGCGTATCGCAGTCACCGGCTCCATCGCCACCGACCACCTCATGACCTTCCCCGGCCGGTTCGCAGACCAGCTCGTAGCGGACCAGCTGCACACGGTCTCCCTCTCCTTCCTCGTCGACAACCTCGACATCCGTCGGGGAGGCGTGGGCCCGAACATCTGCTTCGGCATGGGCCAGCTCGGCGGCAACCCGATCCTCGTGGGTGCGGCGGGCTACGACTTCGACGAGTACCGCGCCTGGCTCGACCGCCACGGCGTCGACACCGGCTCCGTGCGGATCTCCGAGGTCCTGCACACCGCCCGGTTCGTCTGCACCACGGACAAGGACCACAACCAGATCGGCTCCTTCTACACCGGCGCCATGAGCGAGGCCCGGCAGATCGAGCTGAAGGCCGTCGCCGACCGCGTGGGCGGCCTCGACCTCGTCCTGATCGGCGCCGACGACCCCGAGGCGATGCTGCGCCACACCGAGGAGTGCAAGACGCGGGGCATCGCCTTCGCGGCCGACTTCTCCCAGCAGATCGCGCGCATGGACGGCGACGAGATCCGCACGCTCCTGGACGGCGCCACCTACCTCTTCTCCAACGAGTACGAGAAGGGCCTGATCGAGTCCAAGACGGGCTGGAGCGACGAGGAGATCCTCGGCCGGGTCGGCCACCGGGTCACCACCCTCGGCTCGCGCGGTGTCCGGATCGAGCGGGCGGGCGAGGCGAGCATCGAGGTCGGCTGCGCCGAGGAGGAGGCCAAGGTCGACCCGACCGGCGTCGGCGACGCCTTCCGGGCCGGCTTCCTGACCGGCCTGTCGTGGGGCGTCAGCCTGGAGCGCGCGGCCCAGGTCGGCTGCATGCTCGCGACGCTGGTGATCGAGACCCTGGGCACCCAGGAGTACACGCTGCGCCGTGCCAACTTCATGGAGCGCTTCACCAAGGCCTACGGCGACGAGGCCGCGGCCGAGGTCCAGACGCACCTGAGCTGAGCGGGGCGGGGGAGCCGCCCTCGCACGTGGCAGGGCCCGGCCGCTCCGCGCCGGGCCCCGGCCGCCGCCTGCGGCCCCCGCGGGCCCCGGCCCCCGGAGCCGAGGACCCCCGCGCCCCGCCCGGAGGCGGTGCGCCCCTACGCCAGCCGCCGCACCACGTACGCCACCCCGCCCTTCGGGGACGGCTCCTCGCCCACGTACTCCTGGCCGCGCATCTCGCACCAGGCCGGGATGTCCAGGCGGGCCGCCTCGTCGTCGGAGAGGACCGTGACCGTGCCGCCCACCGGCACGTCGCCGATCACCTTCGCCAGCTCGATCACCGGGATCGGGCAGCGCCGGCCCAGCGCGTCCACCACGAGGGACCCCGAGCCGCCCGCGCCCGTCGGCGCCTCCGGCGCCCCGAGCCGCTCCCGTACCGCCGCGACCACCCTCGGCAGCACGGTCAGAAAGCGGTCCACGTCCTCCTCCGCCGTGCCCGCCGGCAGCGAGACGCGGACGTTCCCCTCGCTCAGCACCCCCATGGCGCGCAGCACATGGCTGGGCGTCAGGGTCGAGCTCGTACACGACGAACCGGACGAAACGGAGAAACCCTCCCGGTCCAGCTCGTGCAGCAGGGTCTCTCCGTCGACATAGAGACAGGAGAAGGTGACGAGATGGGGGAGCCGGGAGACCGGGTCGCCCACCACCTCCACGTCCGGCACCAGCTCCGGCACCCGCGCCCTGATCCGGTCCACCAGACCCCGCAGCCGGGCCCCCTCGGCCGCCGCCTCCGCCCGCACCGCCCGCAGCGAGGCCGCCGCGGCCACGATCGCCGGCAGGTTCTCGAAACCGGCCGCCCGCCCCGACTCCCGCTCGTCGGACGGACCTTGAGGGGCGAAACGGACACCCTTGCGGACCGCGAGCAGCCCCACACCCGCCGGACCGCCCCACTTGTGCGCGCTCGCCGCGAGCAGCGACCAGGAACCCTCCACCGGTCCCCACCCCAGCGACTGCGCCGCGTCGACCAGCAGCGGCACGCCCGCCGCCGCGCACACCTCGGCGACCTCCGCCACCGGCTGGGCCGTCCCCACCTCGTGGTTGGCGGACTGCAGACAGGCCAGCGCCGTCCCCGGCGCGCCGACCGCCGCCGCGAAGGCGGCCGCCTCCACCGCGCCGGACCGGCCCACCGGCACCTCCGTCACCGACCCGCCGGCCGCCGTGTGCGCCTCGCCCGCGTGCAGGACGGAGGAGTGCTCGACCGCCGAGACGACGAGGCCGGACCCGACACGCCGACGCCCCGCGAGCGCGCCGGCAATTCCGGTGTGCACCGCCCGGGTCCCCGAAGGAGTGAACACCAGCTCGTCGGGGCGGCAGCCCACCGCCTCGGCCGCGGCCTCCCGGGCCGCGTCGAGCAGCATCCGGGCCCGCCGCCCCTCGCGGTAGAGCCGGGCGGGGTCGGCCCAGCCCTCGTCCAGGGAGGCGAGCAGCGCCTGGCGGGCGACGGGGTGGAGCGGGGCGGAGGATGCGGCATCGAAGTAGGGCACGGCACCACGGTAGAGCGCGCACGTGTAAGCACCCGTCAGATACCGAGCCCGCACGAGCGATCGCCCCCCGCCCGGCGGGTCGCGGGGGCCCGGCGGAAGCCCGGCGTCCACCCCTTCGGGGAGTCGGACGGCGCGTTGGGCACCCTCCCCGCGCGACCCCAAATAGCGTCCAGTAGGGTTTGGTCCGCATAAACATCCAAACCCCTGCCCGCGGCCGGGGCGGCGACCGACCAGCGAGACGGACGGCCGTGGCCGACCAACGCGGGCCGAGACTCTCGGGAAGGCGCTACGTGAGTCCCAACGGCTCCGACCTCCCCCGCACCCAAGGCGCGGGTGGTACCCCCACGTCTCGGCGCCCGATGCGGCGGAAGCTGCCGCAGGTGCTGACTGCGGGCCTGATCCTGGCGACAGCCACCGGCTGCTCGTACAACTGGGAAGACTTCCCCCGCCTCGGCATGCCCACGCCGGTCACGGAAGAGGCTCCCACGATCCTCTCCCTCTGGCAGGGCTCGTGGGCGGCCGCCCTCGTCACCGGTGTGCTGGTGTGGGGCCTGATCCTGTGGTCGGTCATCTTCCACCGGCGCAGCCGCACCAAGGTCGAGGTACCTCCGCAGACGCGGTACAACATGCCCATCGAGGCGCTGTACACGGTCACTCCGCTCATCATCGTCTCGGTGCTCTTCTACTTCACCGCGCGCGACGAGTCGAAGCTCCTGTCGCTCGCCGACAAGCCGGCCCACACGATCAACGTGGTCGGCTACCAGTGGAGCTGGGGCTTCAACTACATCGAGAACGTGCCCGGGGTGGAGGGTGACGCGCAGACGGCCCCCAACCTGGACGCCATTCCGGACAAGTACCAGGACGACTTCCCGGCGAACGCCGGTGGCGTCTACGACGCCGGTATCCCCGGTGACCGGAACCCGCAGACCGGCAACCCGGGCCCGACCCTGTGGCTGCCGAAGGGCGAGAAGGTCCGGTTCGTCCTGACCTCCCGTGACGTCATCCACTCCTTCTGGGTGGTCCCCTTCCTGTTCAAGCAGGACGTCATCCCCGGTCACACCAATGTCTTCGAGGTCACGCCGACCCAGGAAGGCACCTTCCTCGGCAAGTGCGCCGAGCTGTGCGGTGTCGACCACTCCCGGATGCTCTTCAACGTCAAGGTGGTCTCCCCGGAGCGCTACCAGCAGCACCTGAAGGAGCTGGCGGAGAAGGGGCAGACCGGCTACATCCCGTCGGGCATTGAGCAGACGGACCCGGCCAGGAATGCGGAGAAGAACCAACTGTGAGCATCCTCAACGAACCCCAGGGTGCGGCCGCGGCTGAGGACTCGTACGAGAACGAGCTCCCGGTACGCCGCAAGCAGCCCGGCAATGTCGTGGTGAAGTGGCTGACGACCACCGACCACAAGACGATCGGCACGCTGTACCTCGTGACGTCGTTCGTCTTCTTCTGCATCGGCGGCCTGATGGCGCTCTTCATGCGCGCCGAGCTGGCCCGTCCGGGTACGCAGATCATGTCGAACGAGCAGTTCAACCAGGCGTTCACGATGCACGGCACGATCATGCTGCTGATGTTCGCGACGCCGCTGTTCGCCGGCTTCGCGAACTGGATCATGCCGCTGCAGATCGGCGCGCCCGACGTGGCGTTCCCGCGGCTGAACATGTTCGCGTACTGGCTGTACCTCTTCGGCTCGCTCATCGCCGTGGGTGGCTTCCTCACCCCGCAGGGCGCCGCCGACTTCGGCTGGTTCGCCTACTCCCCGCTGTCGGACGCGGTCCGCTCGCCGGGCGTCGGCGCCGACCTCTGGATCATGGGTCTGGCCTTCTCCGGCTTCGGCACGATCCTCGGCTCGGTCAACTTCATCACCACGATCATCTGCATGCGCGCTCCGGGCATGACGATGTTCCGCATGCCGATCTTCACCTGGAACGTGCTGCTGACCGGTGTCCTGGTCCTGCTCGCCTTCCCGGTCCTCGCGGCCGCGCTGTTCGCCCTGGAGGCGGACCGCAAGTTCGGTGCCCACGTCTTCGACGCGGCCAACGGCGGTGCCCTGCTCTGGCAACACCTCTTCTGGTTCTTCGGACACCCAGAGGTGTACATCATCGCCCTGCCGTTCTTCGGCATCGTCTCCGAAGTGATCCCGGTCTTCAGCCGCAAGCCGATGTTCGGTTACATCGGTCTGGTGGCCGCGACCATCGCGATCGCCGGTCTCTCCGTGACGGTGTGGGCCCACCACATGTACGTCACCGGTGGCGTGCTCCTACCGTTCTTCTCCTTCATGACGTTCCTCATCGCCGTACCGACCGGTGTGAAGTTCTTCAACTGGATCGGAACGATGTGGAAGGGCTCGTTGTCCTTCGAGACACCGATGCTCTGGACGATCGGCTTCCTGATCACCTTCACCTTCGGTGGTCTGACCGGTGTCATCCTGGCCTCGCCGCCGATGGACTTCCACGTCTCCGACTCGTACTTCGTCGTCGCGCACTTCCACTACGTCGTCTTCGGCACCGTGGTCTTCGCGATGTTCGCCGGCTTCCACTTCTGGTGGCCGAAGTTCACCGGCAAGATGCTGGACGAGCGGCTCGGCAAGATCACGTTCTGGACGCTGTTCATCGGCTTCCACGGCACGTTCCTGGTGCAGCACTGGCTCGGTGCCGAGGGCATGCCGCGTCGTTACGCGGACTACCTCGACGCCGACGGCTTCACCGCCCTGAACACCATCTCGACGATCTCCTCGTTCCTGCTGGGCATGTCGATCCTGCCGTTCTTCTACAACGTCTGGAAGACCGCCAAGTACGGCAAGAAGATCGAGGTCGACGACCCGTGGGGCTACGGCCGTTCGCTGGAGTGGGCGACCTCCTGCCCGCCGCCGCGGCACAACTTCCTCACCCTGCCGCGGATCCGTTCCGAATCCCCGGCGTTCGACCTGCACCACCCTGAGATCGCGGCGGTCGACCAGCTGGAGAACAAGCCGCACGAGGCCGAGGCTCTCACCGCCGGCAGCAGCAAGGAGGCCGGCAAGTGAAGATCCAGGGCAAGATGTTCATCTGGCTGAGCGTCTTCATCCTCGCCATGGCGATCCTCTATGGCGTGTGGTCGAAGGAGCCGGTCGGCACCACGGCGCTCTTCCTGGCCTTCGGCCTCGCCATCATGATCGGCTACTACCTGGCCTTCACGGCCCGGCGGGTCGACGCGATGGCGCAGGACGACAAGGAGGCCGACGTCGCGGACGAGGCCGGCGAGGTGGGCTTCTTCGCCCCCCACAGCTGGCAGCCGCTCTCGCTGGCCGTCGGTGGTGCGCTCGCCTTCCTCGCCGTCGCGATGGGCTGGTGGATCCTGTACTTCTCGGCTCCGCTGATCCTGGTCGGTCTGTTCGGCTGGGTGTTCGAGTTCTACCGCGGTGAGAACCAGAACCAGTAGCACCACCCGCTCCACCCCGTAACACCCCGAGGGGCCCGGTCACTTCGTCGCCACGAAGTGACCGGGCCCCTCGTTTGCCGTACTCGACGCGCTGGGTGCGAGGAATGTTCTTACGGTGATGTCATGAACGACACGCCGCGCATTCGGACTGTTCTGAGCTGCACTCTTCTGGCCGCCATCGTGACCGCGGGCGCGGGTGCCTGCGCGGGCGAGGACGGACATCCGCTCTCGGCGAAGCCCTTCGACGCGGCGGAGCAGGTGTCCTTCAGCGCCCCCACGGGCAACGAGAAGGCCGACCCGGACAAGGCGCTGGAGATCAGGGCCAAGGACTCCGACGGCCGGATCACCGACGTCACGGCCGTCGACGCGACCGGACACCACCTGGCCGGTGAGCTGACCGCCGACGGCCTCCTCTGGCGCTCCACGGGCTCCCTGACGGCCGGCGCACGCTACACCGTGAAGGTGTCCGTGGAGGACGAGGACGGCGCCCCCGGCACCCGTACGTTCACGTTCGACACCGCCCCTGCCAAGCGGGCCCTGACGGTCGAGTTCGGCCCGGAGGCGGGCACGTACGGCGTCGGTCAGCCCATCACGGCCGACCTCAGCCTCCCGGTCAAGGACAAGAAGGCCCGCGCGGTCGTCGAACGGGCGCTGAAGGTGCGCTCCACACCGGCGGTCGAGGGCTCCTGGCACTGGGTGGACGACAAGAAGCTGCACTTCCGCCCGAAGGAGTACTGGCCCACGGGCGCGTCGATCACCGTCACCGGCAACCTCGCGGGCGTCAAGGTCGGCGACAAGCTCTACGGCGGCGACTCCAAGCCGCTCAAGCTGACCATCGGCGACCGGATCGAGGCCGTCGCGGACGCCGGCTCGCACTACATGACCGTGCGGCGCAACGGAAAAGTGATCAACACCATTCCGGTGACCACCGGCAAACCGGGCTTCTCCACCCGGAACGGCATCAAGGTCGTGCTCGGCAAGGAGTACTTCGTACGGATGCGCGGTACCAGCATCGGCATCGCGGAGGGCAGCTCGGAGTCGTACGACCTGCCCGTCTACTACGCCACCCGGGTCACCTGGAGCGGCGAGTACGTCCACGCCGCGCCCTGGTCCGTGGGCTCGCAGGGCGTGGCGAACGTCAGCCACGGCTGTGTCGGCATGTCGACCGGGAACGCGGCCTGGTTCTTCGAGACCGTCCGCCCGGGCGACATCGTGAAGACCGTCAACAGCGCCGGCGACACGATGGACCCCTTCGGCAACGGCTTCGGCGACTGGAACCTCGAGTGGGACAAGTGGCGCCAGGGCAGCGCCCTGGTGGCCGACGCCAAGAGCGCCGCCCACCAGCCCGACCCGAGCCGCCTGAGCCCGTCCGTCTAGGCTCCGCCGAGGCCGTTACGCGTCGATGGAGAGGCGCTCGCGCAGCAGACCCGCCAGGGACGCCGCGAACTCGACCGGTTCCACCGGAAGAGTGACAGCGGCGTCCGCCCGGCTCCAGGTCGCCAGCCAGGCGTCCTGCGGGCGGCCGATCAGCAGCAGCACCGGCGGGCAGCGGAAGACCTCGTCCTTGATCTGCCGGCAGACGCCCATGCCGCCCGCGGGCACGGCCTCGCCGTCCAGGACGCAGGCGTCGATCCCGCCCTCCTCGAGCCGCTTGAGCACGGCCGGGAGTGTCGCGCACTCGATGAACTCGACCGGGGGAACGTCGGCCGCGGGCCTGCGCCCCGCAGCCAGCCGCACCTGTTGCCGCGTGTTGGCGTCGTCGCTGTAGACCAGGACCGTGGCGCTCGACTGCATCGTTCCTCCGTGAAGGTCATCAACCGATGCGCGGGATGCTACTCCGTCCCACACCCCGTCAACACCGGTACGACACCGGTCGGGAGGCCGCCGCGATGGGCCGTTCGGGCTGGACACACGCCCCTGACACTCCGAACGGCACCCCCCGGAGTGAGGGCGGGATAAGCGACCGACATAATGTCGGTCGTGGCGACAGTAACGACAGTAGAAACCGGGCACGCGCACCCGTCGGTCAATCGACCGAACCTCACCAGCGTCGGAACCATCATCTGGCTGAGTTCCGAGCTGATGTTCTTCGCGGCCCTCTTCGCGATGTACTTCACCCTGCGATCGGTGACCGGTCCCGAGTTCTGGACGGAAAAGGCCGACGCCTTGAACTTCCCGTTCTCGGCGACCAACACCACGATCCTGGTGCTCTCCTCCCTCACCTGCCAGCTCGGCGTCTTCGCCGCCGAGCGGGGCGATGTGAAGAAGCTCCGGACGTGGTTCATCATCACGTTCGTGATGGGTGCGATCTTCATCGGCGGCCAGGTCTTCGAGTACACCGAGCTGGTCAAGCACGAGGGTCTCTCGCTCTCGTCGGACCCGTACGGCTCGGTGTTCTACCTGACCACCGGCTTCCACGGCCTGCACGTGACGGGCGGTCTCATCGCCTTCCTGCTGGTCCTGGGCCGGACGTACGCCGCCAAGAGGTTCACTCACGAGCAGGCAACCGCCGCCATCGTCGTGTCCTACTACTGGCACTTCGTCGATGTCGTCTGGATCGGCCTCTTCGCCACGATCTACATGATCAAGTAATCGGGTCCAGGGGACCCGAGCACATCCAGCAAGCATCGACGCAGAAGATCCTGACACCGGGGTAATCCGTGAAAAAGCTCTCCGCACGACGACGCCATCCGCTGGCGGCGGTCGTCGTCCTACTCCTCGCGCTGGCGGCCACCGGGGGGCTGTACGCCGCGTTCGCGCCCGCGGGCACGGCGAAGGCCGACGAAACCGCCCAGTCCCTCGCCATCGAGGAGGGCAAGAAGCTCTACGCCGTCGGCTGCGCCAGCTGCCACGGAACCGGCGGTCAGGGCACCACTGACGGCCCGTCCCTGGTCGGCGTCGGCTCGGCGGCCGTGGACTTCCAGGTCGGCACGGGCCGTATGCCGGCCCAGCAGCCGGGCGCCCAGGTGCCGAAGAAGAAGGTCATCTACACGCAGGCTGAGATCGATCAGCTCGCGGCGTACATCGCCTCCCTCGGCGCCGGCCCGATCACGCCGACCGAGAAGCAGTACAGCCCCGACGGCGCCGACATCGCCCGTGGTGGCGACCTGTTCCGCTCCAACTGCGCCCAGTGCCACAACTTCACCGGTGAGGGCGGCGCGCTGACGCACGGCAAGTACGCCCCGAACCTCGAAGGCGTGAGCCCGAAGCACCTGTACGAGGCCATGCAGACCGGCCCGCAGAACATGCCGTCCTTCCCCGACACGACCATGCCGGAGAAGGAGAAGAAGGACATCATCGCGTACGTCCAGGCCGTGAACGGCGAGAAGGCCGACAGCCCCGGCGGGCTCAGCCTCGGCGGCCTCGGCCCCGTCAGCGAGGGTCTGTTCGCGTGGGTGTTCGGTCTGGGTGCGCTGATCGCAGTTGCCGTCTGGGTCGCGGCCCACACCGCTAAGGCCAAGAAGTCATGAGTAGCCAAGAGATTCCAGAAGAGAACCTGCCCGTTGAGCAGGACACCGCGCACGGCGCGGTGAAGGTCCTCGACGACCCGTTCGCGGACCCGGGCCTCCCGCCCCACAAGCCGCGCATCCAGGACATCGACGAGCGGGCCGCCAGGCGGTCCGAGCGTGCGGTCGCCTTCATGTTCACGCTGTCGATGCTGGCCACGGTCGGCTTCATCGCGTCGTACGTGATCTTCCCGGTGGACAAGATCGTGTACATCTGGCCGTTCGGCCGGGTGTCCGCGCTCAACTTCTCCCTGGGTCTGACCCTCGGTGCGGCGCTCTTCTTCATCGGCGCGGGCGCGGTCCACTGGGCCCGCACCCTGATGTCCGACGTGGAGATCGCCGACGAGCGTCACCCGATCCAGGCGTCCCCGGAGACCAAGGCGAAGGTCATGGCGGACTTCGCGGCCGGTGCCGCCGAGTCCGGCATGGGCCGCCGCAAGCTCATCCGCAACACGATGTTCGGCGCGCTGACGCTCGTACCGCTCTCCGGCATCGTGCTGCTGCGTGACATGGGCCCGCTGCCCGAGAAGAAGCTCCGGTCCACCCTGTGGGCCAACGGCAAGCAGCTCATCAACATGAACACGCACGAGCCGCTGCGTCCCGAGGACGTCGCCGTCGGTTCGCTGACCTTCGCGATGCCCGAGGGCCTCACGGAGCACGACCACGACTTCCAGGTCCAGATCGCCAAGGCCGCCCTGATGATCGTCCGGATCCAGCCGGAGGACATCAAGGACAAGCAGGAACTGGAGTGGTCGCACGAGGGCATCGTCGCCTTCTCGAAGATCTGCACCCACGTCGGTTGCCCGATCTCGCTGTACGAGCAGCAGACCCACCACGTGCTCTGCCCGTGCCACCAGTCCACCTTCGACCTCTCCGACGGCGCCCGCGTCATCTTCGGCCCGGCCGGTCACGCCCTTCCGCAGCTGCGGATCGGTGTGAACGACAAGGGCAACCTGGAGGCGCTCGGCGACTTCGACGAGCCCGTCGGCCCTGCCTTCTGGGAGCGCGGATGAGCACTGTGACCGATACGAAGAAGAAGGCACCCGCCGGCGAGCGGGTGGCCGACTGGGCCGACGGCCGCCTGGGGATCTACTCCCTGGCCAAGGCCAACATGCGGAAGATCTTCCCGGACCACTGGTCCTTCATGCTGGGTGAGATCTGCCTCTACAGCTTCCTGATCATCATCCTCACGGGTGTGTATCTGACGCTGTTCTTCCACCCGTCGATGAACGAGGTGGAGTACCACGGCAGCTACATCCCGCTGCAGGGTCAGCTGATGTCCGAGGCGTTCAACTCGACCATGCACATCTCCTTCGATGTGCGCGGTGGTCTGCTCATCCGGCAGATCCACCACTGGGCGGCGCTGATCTTCCTCGCCGGCATGTTCGTGCACATGATGCGCGTCTTCTTCACGGGCGCGTTCCGCAAGCCGCGTGAGATCAACTGGCTGTTCGGCTTCCTGCTGTTCTTCCTGGGCATGTTCACTGGCTTCACCGGTTACTCGCTCCCGGACGACCTGCTCTCCGGCACCGGTGTCCGCTTCATGCAGGGCGCGATCCTGTCCGTGCCGATCATCGGCACGTACCTGTCGATGTTCCTGTTCGGCGGCGAGTTCCCCGGCGGCGACTTCGTGGCCCGGTTCTACTCGGCCCACGTCCTGCTGCTGCCCGGCATCATGCTCGGCCTGGTGGTCGCCCACCTGATCCTGGTCTTCTACCACAAGCACACGCAGTTCGAGGGCCCCGGCCGGACGAACAAGAACGTCGTGGGCATGCCGCTGCTGCCGGTCTACATGGCCAAGGCCGGAGGCTTCTTCTTCCTGGTCTTCGGTGTCATCGCGGTCATCGCGGCGATCGCCTCGATCAACCCGATCTGGGCCCTCGGCCCGTACCGCCCGGACCAGGTGTCCACCGGCGCCCAGCCCGACTGGTACATGGGCTTCGCCGAGGGTCTGATCCGTGTCATGCCGGGCTGGGAGATCAACCTCTGGGGCCACACGCTCGTCCTGGGCGTGATGATCCCGCTGGCGATCTTCCCGCTGGTCCTCGCGGCCATCGCGGTTTACCCGTTCATCGAGTCCTGGATCACGGGCGACAAGCGCGAGCACCACATCGCGCAGCGCCCGCGCAACGCTCCGACGCGCACCGCCTTCGGTGTCGCCTGGATCACCGCGTACATGGTCATGCTCGTCGGTGGTGGAAACGACCTCTGGGCCACCCACTTCCACCTGTCGATCAACTCGATCACCTGGTTCGTCCGGATCTTCTTCTTCGTCGGACCGGTCATCGCGTTCGTCGTCACCAAGCGGATCTGCCTCGGCCTCCAGCGCCGGGACAAGGACAAGGTGCTGCACGGACGCGAGTCCGGCATCATCAAGCGCCTGCCGCACGGTGAGTTCGTCGAGGTCCACCAGCCGCTCAGCCAGGGAGAGCTGTACAAGCTCACGGCGCACGAGCAGAACAAGCCGGCCGAGCTCGGTCCGCTGGTCGACGAGAACGGCGTCGAGCGCAAGGTCGGTCGCATGGAGAAGCTCCGCGTCAAGCTCAGCAAGGGCTACTACGGCGAGGACCACCAGATCGCCAAGCCCACCGCCGAGGAGTACAAGGAGATCACGAGCGGCCACGGCCACCACTGATCGCCTGATCCTCACTCCCCCTGGGGCTTCGCCCCGGGGGGACCCCCAGAAGATCGCCACAGCGGGAGCCCCGTCCATTCGATGGACGGGGCTCTTTGCCGTCCCCGTTGCTCGATAGGGTGGAGTCGTCACTCTCACGTACTCATCAGGAGCTGCCATGAGCGCTGCCACCCCCGCTGGAGGACCTACGTCGGCGGGCCGCTCCTGGCCTGCCGTCCTGGACGGACTGCTGACCGGCCGCGACCAGAGCGCGGAGGACACCGCCTGGGCCATGGACCGCATCCTGCGAGGTGAGGCCACCGACGCTCAGATCGCCGGCTTCGCCGTCGCGCTGCGGGCCAAGGGCGAGACCGTCGAGGAGATCACCGGCCTCGTCCGGACCATGTACGAGCACGCCAACCTGATCGAGGTCCCCGGCCCGTCCGTGGACATCGTCGGCACCGGCGGCGACGGCGCCAAGACCGTCAACATCTCCACCATGTCCGCGATCGTGGTGGCCGGCACCGGGGCGAAGGTCGTCAAGCACGGCAACCGGGCCGCCTCCAGCGCGAGCGGCGCCTCCGACGTCCTGGAGAAGCTGGGCGTCAACCTCGAACTGACCCCCAGGAGGGTCGCCGAGGTCGCCGAGGAGGCCGGCATCACCTTCTGCTTCGCCGTGAAGTTCCACCCGGCGCTGCGCCATGTGGCCGCGGCCCGGAAGGAGCTCGGCATCCGGACCACCTTCAACTTCCTCGGTCCGCTCACCAACCCGGCCCGGGTCAAGGCCCAGGCGACCGGTGTGGCCGACGCCCGGATGGCCCCGATCATGGCCGGCGTGCTCGCCGAGCGCGGCTCCTCCGCGTTGGTCTTCCGCGGCGACGACGGCCTGGACGAGCTGACGACCACGGCCACCTCGCGGGTCTGGGTGGTACGGGACGGCCAGGTGCGCGAGGAGGCCTTCGACCCGAGGGACGTCGGCATCGAGCTGGTCCCCGTGGAGGCGCTGCGCGGCGCCGACGCCTCGTACAACGCGGACGTGGCACGCCGGCTGCTCGCGGGGGAGACCGGTCCCGTACGGGACGCGGTTCTGCTGAACTCGGCGGCGGCGCTCACGGCGCTGAACCCGGGGGAGGGCAGCCTGGTGGAGCGGCTGCGTCAGGGGATCGCGCAGGCGGCCGAGGCGATCGACTCGGGCGCCGCGCGGCAGGCGCTGGAGCGCTGGGTGGCGGCCAGCAACGCGTAACGCGGAGAAGCGTGGCGAAGGGGTCCGGGACCGTCCGGGCCCCTTTTCGCGTCCCGGATCCCGGACACGGGTTGCGCCGGAGCGATCACCTGGCATAGCTTCTTGGCCAGGTCATGAGTGACAGCTACGAAGCCCCGGCTTGCTGTCCGGCAACCCTCCGTCCGTGGCGGGGTGCCCCGGGTGAAGACCAGGCCGTAGGCAGCGAGGTCTACGGCAAGCGCGGACCCCTGCACACTGCGACATGTGTGCGGCCCTGGGGTCCTGGTCCTCAAGGGAGCAGTCTCGTGAGCAAGCGAATGCGTTAGGGCCTTCGGCCCCTTCTTCCCACCCTCCGCACGCCCTGTCGTGTGTCGAGGCAACACCCGTACGAGGCACCCCCGTCGTGCTGCCCTGCGGGCCCTTCGCTGCCCAAGTCCTGCCAGGAGATACCGCCATGTCCGCGTACCCGAACGCCGCCGTCGCCACCACCGCCGCCACCACCGACTCAGAGGCCGCCGACCCCTGCTGTGCCGCCCCGCTCCCGGTGCTCGGGCGGGACGTCACCGTGCCGCTCGTGACCGGCGGCGAGGTCACGTACGCCGCGCTCGACTACGCCGCCAGCGCGCCGGCCCTCCAGCGGGTGTGGGACGACGTCGCCGCGTACGCCCCCTACTACGGCAGCGTCCACCGGGGCGCCGGGTACCTCTCGCAGCTCTCCACCGACCTGTTCGAGAACAGCCGGGTCACCGTCGCCGAGTTCCTCGACTGCCGCCCCGGCGACCAGGTCGTCTTCACCCGCTCCACCACCGACTCGCTCAACCTGCTCGCCGCGGTCCTCCCCGCCGGCTGCGAGGTCTTCGTCTTCGAGACCGAGCACCACGCCTCGCTCCTGCCGTGGCAGGACGCGCGGGTGACGTACCTCAACGCGCCGCGCACGCCCGCCCAGGCCGTGGAGACCCTGGAGCGCGCCCTCGCCGACCGCGACCCCTACGGCCCCGCCCTCGTCTGCGTGACCGGCGCGTCGAACGTCACAGGGGAGCTGTGGCCGGTCAGGGAGCTGGCCGCCGCCGCGCACGCGCACGGCGCCCGGATCGTCCTCGACGCCGCCCAGCTCGCGCCCCACCACCCCGTCTCCGTACAGGAGTTGGACGTGGACTGGGTCGCGTTCTCCGGGCACAAGCTGTACGCGCCCTTCGGCTCCGGAGTCCTCGCGGGCCGCGCCGACTGGCTCCAGGACGCCGAGCCCTACCTCGCCGGTGGCGGCGCCTCGAAGAAGGTCGCCCGGCGCGCCGACGGCGGAGTGGACGTCGAGTGGCACACCACGGCCGCCCGCCACGAGGCCGGTTCGCCGAACGTCATCGGTGTCTACTCCATCGCCTCCGCCTGCAAGGCGCTCACCGAAGCCGGATTCGACCAGCTCGTCGCCCGCGAGCAGCACCTGATCGACACCGTACGGGCGGGCCTCGCCGAGGTCCCCGAGGTGAAGGTGCTCTCGCTCTTCGGCGACGAGGCGCCGCGCGTGGGTGTCATCTCCTTCGTCGTCGAGGGCTGGAACAGCTCGCACTTCGCCGCCGCGCTCTCCGCCGAGTACGGCATCGGCGTCCGCGACGGCCTCTTCTGTGCCCACCCGCTGGTCCGCACCCTGCTCGGCAGCGACCCGCAGACCCAGGGCGAGTGCGGCGCGCCCGAGGCGGCGCCCGGCGAGAAGTCCCTCAACGCCATCCGGGTCAGCTTCGGCGCCGGTACGCCCGACGAGCACGTGGAGCGTTTCGTCCGGGCCGTGAAGGAGCTGGTCAGGGACGGCGCGCAGTGGAAGTACCGCACCGAGGACGGCCGTTGCGTCCCGGACCGCGGCTGACGCCTCGCCTTCACGCCGCGAGTCGGGTGCCCACCAGGACCATCCGCAGGGCGCGCTCGGCCGCGTCGGCGAGGAACTCCGCGCCCCGGTCGAGCGCCTCGGGCAGGGCCACCGGGGCGGGCAGGATCGAGCCGTAGGCGTCCACCCCCACCGCCCGGACGTGGTGGGCGCCCTGGCCGAGGGTGCCCGCGAGCGCGAGCACGGGGACGCCGTGGGCCTTGGCCCTGCGGGCCACCTCGGCCGGGATCTTGCCCCGCACGGTCTGCCCGTCGAGGGCTCCCTCGGCCGTGATGACCAGGTCGGCGCGGGCCAGTCGGGCATCCAGGTCGATCCGGTCGAGCAGCACCTCGAACCGCGGCAGCAGCCGGCCGCCGAGCGCGGCGAGCCCAGCGCCCAGGCCGCCCGAGGCGCCCGTGCCGGGAGCCGTCCGCAGCTCGACCGGGCCCGGCAGGTCGCGGCCCAGGACGGCGGCCCACCGCTCCAGGGCCGCCGACAACTCCTCGACCTGCTCCGGGCTCGCGCCCTTCTGCGGGCCGAAGACTCGCGCCACGCCCCGCTCGCCGCACAGCACGTTGTACGGATTGCAGGCCACGAGGAGCTCGGTCCGGGCGAGCCGGGGGTCGAGGCCCGTACCGTCGATCCGGTCGAGCCGGTTCAACGCGCTTCCCCCCAGGGGGAGTTCGACCCCCTCGGCGTCCAGGAGCCGGGCGCCGAGGGCCTGGAGCGCACCCGCCCCGCCGTCCGAGGTGCCGGAGTCGCCGCAGCCGATCAGGACGCGGCGCGCCCCGGCGTCAAGGGCGGCCCGGATCAGCTCGCCGACCCCGAAGGTCGTCGTGCCGCCCGGGTCGCGCCGGCCGGGCGGCACCAGCGAGAGGCCCGCGACGGCCGCCATCTCGACCACCGCGGAGGAGTGGTCGAGGAGCGCGAAGTGGGTCCGGACGGGTGCGCCCAGCGGGCCGGTCGCGACCCGGGGCACCAGCGTGCCCCCGGTCGCGGCCGCGAGCGCCCGCGCCGTGCCCTCACCGCCGTCGACCAGCGGGATCAGATCGAGGACGGCGTCCGGACAGGCCCTGCGCACCCCCTCGGCGATGGCCTCGGCGGCCTGAGGGGCGGAGAGGGACTCCTTGAATCCGCTGGGGGCGACGGCGATACGGAAGGTCATGGCCGGGACTGTCATGGCTGGGACTCCAGAAGGACGGGCACGCCGAACAGCGGCCAGACGAAGAGGGCGAAGCACAGCACCAGCGCGGCGCTGAGCGGGGCGAGCACGGCGGAGAGCCGCAGCAGATGACGCGGGGTGAAGCCGGGTACGCCGTCCGGTGGTTCGGCGAAGAGCGCGACCGGCTTCGCCGAGGACGGCAGGGTGTGGCAGAAGCCGGCGGCGGCCGTCGAGGCCAGCGCGGCGGCCACCGGATTGACCCCGGCGGCGACCGCCGCCGCGATGACGAGCGGCACGAGGACGGAGGAGCGGGCGGAGCGCGACTGGAGCACCAGGTGCGCGGCGGTGCCGATCACCACGACGGCGGCGAGGAACGCCCAGGCGGGCAGCCCGTCCACCGGAAGGCCACCGACCAGCCAGCCCGCCGCGCCGGAGTCGACGAGCGCCACGCCCATCGCCGTGGTCGCCGCCATGAACAGGAGCATCGGCCAGGGCACCGACCCGAGCCCCTCCTTGAGCCGTACCGTCCCCAGCGCGGGCGAGGAGGCCACCACCGCGCCGATCAGCGCGACGACCGCGGGCGACACCCCGTGCAGCGGCTCCGAGCACCAGAGCGCGACCACCGTGCCGAGCAGCAGCAGACAGCGGGTCTCCGCCGTGGTCAGCGGACCCGACACGGGGGTGGGGGAGTGCTCCTGGAGCCGGGCGACCGTGATCCGTACCGGCTCGCGCCGGTCCGCCCGGCCCGTCGTCGTCAGCAGGACGGTCTCCGCCGCCAGATGGGAGGAGACCACCGCGAGCGGCAGGCCGAGGACCAGCCACTCCACGAAGCCGATCGGCTCACCGGTCCGGTCCAGGAGCAGGCTCACCGTGATGAGGTGCGCGCCCGCGCCGATCAGCGTGGCCACCGCCGACAGCAGGACGACCGTGGGGAAGAGCAGCGCCAGCATCACCACGAGGCGGCGCCGCTCGGCGAGCACCTGGGCCAGCGCCAGGAAGACGGGCAGCGCGAGCGCCGCGCGGCCCGAGGTGGCGGGGACCGCGAACGCGGTCACCACCAGGGCGGCGGTGGTCAGATGGACCAGCTGCCGTACGGTTCTGGCGCCGCTGACCAGGAAGGCGGCCGCCCGCCCGGCGAGCCCGGTCCTCGTCACGGCTGCGGCAAGGACGAACGCGCAGATCAGCAGCCAGATCGTCGCGTCGCCGAGGGTGCCGAACAGGGTGTCCGCGCTGATCACCCCGGTCGCGGTCAGCGCGAGCCCCGCGCCGAGGGCGACATAGGTGTCCTCGACGGGGGCGGCGATCCAGGCACAGGTCGCGAGGGCGAAGACGGCCAGGGTGAGCCGGGCCTCGCCGCCGAGCCCCGGGGCGGTGCCGGGGACGGCGAGCACGGCGCAGAGGCTCAGGGCCAGGCAGAGCCAGACCGCCTGGCGGAGGGAGAGGTTCACGCGAACCACTCTCCGGGCCGGAGGTGAGCCGGCCATGAGCCCGTCATGAAGGAAGGTTCACGCGGACGGCGGGGGCATCCCGCTACGGCATGCGGTACCCCATGCCCCGTACGGTCTCCAGGCGTTCCGCCCCGAGCTTCTTGCGCAGCGCCCGGACGTACACGTCCACGATGTTCGAGCCCGGGTCGAAGTCGTAGCCCCAGACGTGGGAGAGGATCTGCTCCCGCGAGAGCACCTGGCCCGGGTGGCGCAGGAAGAGTTCGAGGAGCACGAACTCACGGGCGGTCAGATCCACCGTCCGCTCCCCGGCCCTGGCCCGCCGGGTGCGCAGGTCGAGACTCAGGTCCTCGCCGCCGCGCAGCACGGTGACCTCGGGGGTGCGGGCGGCGGTGCGCAGCCGCAGCCGGATCCGGGCCAGCAGCTCCTCGAAGCGGAACGGCTTGGTCATCCAGTCGTCCGCGCCGCCCTCCAGGCCGGCCACCGTGTCCCGTACGGAGTCACGGGCCGTCAACACGATGACCGGCAGCGTCACCCGGGCCTCGCGCAGTTCCCGCAGCACGGTGAAGCCGTCCCGGCCGGGCAGTCCTATGTCCAGGAGCATCAGGTCGAAGCCGCCCGAGACGGCCCGGGCGAGGGCGGTGTCGCCGTCGGCGGCGACCGTGGTGGTGAAGCCGTTGGCACGCAGCCCCTTCTCCACGAAGGAGGCGATCCGGTCCTCGTCCTCGGCGATCAGAATGCGGTTCACGGCGACTCCTGGAGGGTGAGGACGAGGACGAACGTGGCCCCGCCGCCCTCGGTCGGGCGCAGTTCGACGCGCCCGCCCCGATGGCCCTCGGCGATGGCCTTGACGATGGAGAGCCCGAGCCCGGCGCCGCCGGTCCTGGCGCCCCGGCGGGCGGTGCCGCGCCGGAACCGTTCGAAGATGATGTCGGCGTCCCGCTCCGGTACGCCCGGCCCGCGGTCGGCGACGGACAGCTCGATCCGGTCCTCGACCGCCCGCGAGCCGATCGTTATCCGCCCGCCGGCGACGGTGTGCTGGACCGCGTTCTGCGCGAGCTGCACCATGGCCTGGGTGATCCGCTGGGGGTCGAGGACGGCCGGCCGGTCGGCGACCCCGTCCAGGACCCAGTCGCGGTCGCCCAGCGCCCGCGCCTTCACGAAGACGTCCGCGGTCAGCTCGGCGAGCTGGACGGTCTCGGTGCGTACGAAGTCGGGGCGTTCGGCCTTGGCGAGGAGGAGCAGGTCCTCCACGATCCGGCTCATCCGGTCCAGCTCGTCGGTCACAAGACGGACGGTCTCGCGCTGTTCGGCCGGGTCCTCGCCCATCAGCTCCAGATGGCCGCGCACGATGGTGATGGGCGTGCGCAGTTCGTGCCCGGCGTCGTCGACGAACTGGCGCTGCCCGGCGAACGCCTGTTCAAGCCGGTCCAGCATCGCGTTGAAGGTCTCGGCGAGCGCGGCGATGTCGTCCCGGCCCTGGACGGGGATCCGCTGGGTCAGATCGCGCTCGGTCAGCTCGGCGGCGGTCGCGCGTACCACTCGTACGGGTGCAAGGATGCGGCCCGCGACCGCCCAGCCGATCCCGATCGTCATCAGCAGCGCAAGCCCCGATATGGCGAGCAGCGCGCGGAACGCCTCGTCGGCGACGGCCCGCTCGCGGTCCGCGTGGAAGGCGACCACGAAGGCCGCCCCGCGCGCGGCCCCGCTCCTGATGGGCACCTTCGCCCAGCGGACCTCGCCGCGCGGGCGGTCGAGCCGCCCCGAGGAGTCGCCGGAGACGGCGATGGCGTCGAGCGAGGGGCGGTCGCGGTGCAGGGCGAGGGAGGCGGGCAGGTCACGGGACTGCCGGATCACCCGGAGCCCCTGGCCGGGCGGGCCGACCAGGCCGAGGAGTTCCTCGTCCGGGTCGGAGTACTGGCGCTGGAGGAAGACCCGCAGCAGCGCGTCCGGGTCGGTGAACGGGCCGCCCGTCGCGGGGTCGACGCCCTGCGCCACGAAGTTGGCGAACTCGCCGGTCTCCTGGGTCAGGAGCTGGTTGATGCGGTGGTCCACGTCCCGCAGCAGGATGGAGCGGGTGGTCACGGCGACGGCGGCCAGGGCCACGGCCATCACGAGCAGCAGCCAGAGCAGGATGCGGACGCGGGCGGACACCCGGTGGTCAGCCCTCGTCACGGAGGTCGTCATCGTCGTCGCCGGTGGCCGAGGGCCCGGGCACGACCGCGTCGGACGGCGGCGGGGTCGAGGACGCCGTCCCGCCTGACGGAGGCATGGACGTCGGCGGTGCGGGCGTCGGTGCCGGCGCGCTCGGCGCGGTACTCAGTTCCACGGCCGGCGGCACCCGGGGCGCCTCGGGCTCGTCGGTCAGGGCGTAGCTCGTCGCCGCTATCCCGAGCGGGATGGCGACGACGGCCGCGAGCGTGGCCAAGCGATGGGTGAAGGACATGGGATCAGGCTCGCGCGCGCGGGCGCCGGCGAGGATGAGGCCCCGATGAGGATTCCTTCATCTTCGCCGCGGGACCTCGCCGCGGGACGTCGCCCCCGGAGTCAGGACTCCAGGCCGATGGCGAAGGCCGCCTCCAGGTCGTGCTGCGAGTACGTACGGAACGCGACGTGCGTGTCCGTCGCCTCGACGCCCGGGATCTTGCTGATCCGGCCGGGGATGACGTCCGCCAGGTCGTCGTGCCGGGGCACACGGACCATGGCGATCAGGTCGTACGTACCGGTCACCGAGAAGACCTCGCTGACGCTGTCGAGCGCGGCGATCGACTCCGCGATCTCGGGGATGCGGTCCACGCTGGTCTTGATGAGCACGATCGCGGTGATCACGGCTGGCTTTCTCCCTCGGTCGCCGCGGCTGGGGTCCTCACTGTATCCCCACCCCGGTAGCGGCCCCAGGCGTAGAGGAAGCCGACGGCGAAGCCCACCACATGGGCCAGGTACGCCACGCCCGGGCCCGCGCCCGCCGCGCGGGCCGCCAGCCACTGCAGCACGAACCAGAAGACCAGCACGATCCAGGCGGGGAAGCGCAGCGGAAGGAAGAGCAGGAAGGGGAAGAGGCTGGTCACCCGGGAGCGGGGGAAGAGGAAGAGGAACGCGCCGAGCACCCCCGAGATCGCCCCCGAGGCCCCCACCAGCGTCTGCTCGCTGTCCGCGTACGCCGCCGCGTAGCCGAGCAGGGCCAGATAGCCGCAGCCCAGGTAGAAGACACCGAAGGCGAGCGGGCCCATCCGGTCCTCGGTCATCGCGCCGAAGACGTAGAGGAAGAGCATGTTCCCCAGCAGGTGCAGCCAGCTGCCGTGGACGAAGAGGGCGGTCAGCGGGGTGAGCAGGGTGCGCGGCGGCCCGCCGCCCATCAGTTCGGCCGGTACGACGCCCCAGCGGTGGAAGTACGCGCTCTGCGCCGCGAGGACCGCGTCCCCGGTCCCGTACGCGGGATTGAGGCCCGAGACCGGGCTGATCAGGAACACCAGGCAGCAGGCGCCGATCAGGGCGTACGTCACCGTGGGCCCGGTCCGGAAACCCCGCCAGGTGCCGACGGCCGTCCGCCGCCAGTCGATCCGCCGCCAATCGATCATGGACAGATCATGGCGTAACGGTGCCGAACTGGACAGAGTGCCTCGCCGCGACACGGGGTACGCGCAAGGCCGTAGGGTTACGCGTTGTACCTCAGCGGTTCGACGGCGCACCGCGGCACCCGCACTCGCATGACGCACATGAAAGAGGACGGCACGATGACGACGGTTCCCCTGCCGACCGCCGAGACCCGCTGGCGCTGCACTCTCTGCGGCAATCTCACCAGGTTCGATGTGACCCGCTCCTCGAAGGTCGTCGAGTACGTCCATCTGGATCTCGCGGGAGAGCCGAAGGTCGAGGAGCGCGAGGTGGTCAGTGAGACCATCGAGTCGGTCCGCTGCCGCTGGTGCAACGCGGTGGACCAGATCGAACTGGTGGACAGGCCCGGCACGGCTTCCTGACGGAGCGGTGCGAATGACAATGGGGTGACGGATCGTGGAGCAGCCCGCGCACGGTGGAGAACCGGCCGGCGCGGCAGGTGACGCTGCCGAGGCGCTCGACCGCCCGCTGCCGGACGGCGTGCGGCGCAGGGTCGTCGCGCTGGTCTCGGACGCCTTCGGCGGGCTGACGGTCGCCGAACTTCCGGCACCCCTGCGGCAGTACGCCCGCTTCACCGCCAGCCGGCGGGCCAAGTTCGCCGGCAACGCGATGGCCGCCGCCCTGGAGAGCGATCCGCTCTTCCGGCAGCGGATCGGCGAGCGCTTCAAGGAGGCGCAGCCCGAGCTGGCCGGGGCCGTCGAGACCGGCGCCCCGCCGGCCGCCGCCGACCCCGTCGACGTCGCCGCGGCCGCTTATGTGCTGCGCCCGGTCGGCTGGGTCAAGCTGGTCGCCGCCGCCGGTGAGGAGGCCCAGCGGGCCGACGCCGAGCGGGCCGACGAGGCGGGCCGGCGCGAGCTGGAGCGGCTGCGCGAGGAGGTCGCCACCGCGAAGGACCGCGGCCGCGTGGAGACGGAGCAGCTGCGCCACGATCTGGAGGCGGCCCGCAAGGAAGCCGAATCGCTTCATCGCAAGCTGCGCAGCGCCCAGAGCGATGTGAAGCGCGGCGAGGCGGCCCTGCGCAGGACCCAGGCCGAGATCGACACGATCAGGGCCGACGCGGCGGCGCAGGTCTCGGCCGCCGAGAGCGAGACCCGCCGGCTCAAGGCCCGGCTCGGTGAGGTCGAGGCGGCCCTCGAAGCCAGCCGCCGCGCCGCGCGCGAGGGGCGCTCCGTCGAGGACATGCGGCTGCGGCTGCTGCTCGACACCGTGCTCGACGCCGCCCAGGGGCTCCGGCGCGAACTGGCCCTGCCGCCCGTCTCCGTGCACCCCGCCGACACCGTCGACGCGGTGGAGCCCGGCCGGATGTCGCCGAAGGACATCGCGGCCCGCGCGCTCTCCGAGACCGACCCGGCCCTGCTCGACCAGCTCCTGGCGCTCCCGCAGACGCATCTGGTCGTGGACGGCTACAACGTCACCAAGACCGGCTACCCGACCATGCCGCTGGAGAAGCAGCGGCTGCGGCTGCTCGGCGGGCTCTCCGCCCTCGCGGCCCGCTCGGGCGCCGAGGTCACCTGTGTCTTCGACGGGGCCGAGCTGGCCGCCCCGGTCCTCCTCGCGCCGCCGCGCGGGGTGCGGGTGCTGTTCTCCAAGCCGGGTGTCACGGCCGACGAGTTGATCCGCCAGCTGGTGCGCGCCGAGCCGCCGGGCCGTCCGGTCGTGGTCGTCTCCACCGACCGCGAGGTCGCCGACGGGGTCGCCAAGGCCGGTGCGCGGCCCGTCGCGTCCGCCTTGTTGCTCAAGCGGCTTTCGCGCATGTCGTGAGGGATCGCAAGTCCTGGGCGTAATGCCCGGATTCTGGAGGGCGCAGGGTCAAGTGCCGCTTACCGCCCGTGTGGTGCGTGTAAATAATGTGCCCTGTGAGCGAGATTTTGCCCATGAGGATTTGAACTGATCACAAGATGGTCACTAGGGTCGGGCCTCGAACCTTCGCGCGGTTGATCATCCATCCGGGATGTCAGGCGGAGGGACCGCCTGACGCAGTTCGGTTGGGCGGCTCGAGGAAGAAGGAGCTCGCCTTCGTGGCGTCCCACCGTCGACCCAAGCAGCCGAGCCGCACCCGTGTGACCGTGCTCGGCGTCACCGCCGCCGCTGCCGTTGCGCTCACCGCCCAGACCGGTGCCCAGGCGGCTCCCAAGCCGAAGATCGACGAGGTCAAGTCGAAGGTCGACAAGCTCAACCACGAGGCCGAAGAGGCCACGGAGCAGTACAACCTGGCCGAAGAGCGGCGCGGCAAGCTCCAGGGCGAGATCAGCACCCTGCAGGACAAGGTCGCCCGCGGCCAGCAGGAGCTCAACACCCTGCGCAACAGCATCGGTTCGGTCGCCTCCGCGCAGTACCGCTCCGGTGGCATCGACCCGGCGCTCCAGCTCTTCCTCTCCTCCGACCCGGACACCTACCTCGACAAGGCGTCCGCGATCGACCAGCTCGGCGCCAAGCAGGCCGACGTGCTCCAGTCGATCCAGGCCAAGCAGCGCACCCTCGCGCAGCAGCGCGCCGAGGCGACGACGAAGCTTGCCGACCTCGAGGACGTCCGCAAGACCCTGGGCGAGAAGAAGAAGGCCTACCAGGGCAAGCTGGCCGAGGCCCGCAAGCTGCTCAACACCCTCACCGCCGCCGAGCGCGCCAAGATCCAGCAGGACGAGCAGCGCGCCAGCCGCGCCGCCGGCGAGCGGGTCAACCTCGGCAACGAGGTGCCGGCCTCCCAGCGCGGCGCGGCCGCGCTCAGCGCCGCCGCCACCCAGCTCGGCAAGCCGTACGTGTCCGGCGCCGAGGGCCCCAACTCGTACGACTGCTCCGGTCTGACCCAGTGGGCCTACCGCCAGGCCGGCGTGACGCTCACCCGCACGACCTACACCCAGCAGAACGACGGCGTGAAGATCGGCCGCAGCCAGCTCAAGCCGGGCGACCTGGTCTTCTTCAACGGCCTTTCGCACGTGGGTCTGTACGCGGGCAACGGCACGATCCTGCACGCCCCGAAGCCGGGCGCCGTGGTCCGCTACGAGTCGATGAGCTACATGGGCACCTTCCAGTTCGGTGTCCGCATCTGACACGTACGACCCTCGCGACTCCACGCCCAATCGGGTGGTTCGTCGCATCCTTCGCTGACGTGACGCCCCGCCGGTGACCTTGTGGTCTCCGGCGGGGCGTCACTTTGCGTGCCCGAGAGCTTCGTTGGACGGGGAGTGATCACCGGCTACTGTCTGCCGCGCCGGTCCGGGCAACCTCCGGGCCACCAGCGAACGGAGCGCGATACGTGGCGTCCCACCGACGACCCGCCAGGGTCACCGTCCTGACCGCCGCCGCGGCCACCGCGGCGACGGCCTTCGGCGCCGTCCCCGCGAGCGCCGACCCGAGCGGCACCCCGGAGACGACGCGCGCCACGGTCGACCGGCTCTTCGAGGAGGCCGAACGGGCCACCGAGGGCTACAACAAGGCCGACGAGCGCGCGGACGGGCTGCGCAGGACGGTCGCCCAGGCCCGGGACAGCGTGGCGCGCGGCCAGGAGCGGGTCAACCGCATGCGGGACGCGCTCGGTTCGGTCGCCGGGGCCCAGTACCGCTCCGGCGGCATCGACCCGGCCCTCGCCCTGCTGCTCTCCTCCGACCCCGACTCCTACCTCGAACGCGCCTCCGTCCTCGACCGGGTGGCCGCCCGGCAGGGCCTCGCGCTCGGCCGGCTCCAGCAGGAGCAGCGCCGGCTGCACCAGCAGCGGACCGAGGCCACCCGGCTCCTCGCCGAGCTGGAGCTCAGCCGCACCCAGGTCGCCCAGCACAAGCGAGCCGTCGAGCGGAAGCTCGCCGAGGCCCGCCGGCTGCTCCAGTCGCTGACGGCCGAGGAGCGCGCCGACTTCGAGGGCCGCGCCTCCCGCTCGGGCCGCGAGGGACTGGAGGAGCTGCCGCCGATGGCCGACCTCGGCCCGGCCTCCTCACGGGCCGCCGCCGCCGTGATCGCCGCCCGCGGCGCCATCGGCAAGCCGTACGTGTGGGGCGCGACCGGCCCGTCCGGCTTCGACTGCTCGGGCCTGATGGTCTGGTCGTACCGGCAGGCCGGGATCAGCCTGCCGCGGACCTCGCAGGCGCAGCGCCACGCCGGCCGCCAGGTGCCGCTCTCCCAGGCGCAGCCCGGCGACCTCGTGACGTACCGCAGCGACGCCAGCCACGTCGGGATCTACGCGGGCAACGGACAGGTCATCCACGCCCCCTATCCCGGCGCCCGGGTGCGCTACGACCCCGTGGGGATGATGTCCCACGTGACGGTGACGCGGGTCTGACCGGACACCTGTCCGCCCGGCTGCCCGTACGATCGGGAGCGTGGCAGGTCAGGGGCGTGGTGCGAGGCGGACGGCGGCGGCCTGTCTGCTGACGGCGCTGCTCGGCCTCGCCGGGTGCGCGGCCCCCGGGCCGGTCGACCCCGCGCCCCAGGAGATCCGCACGCTCCTCGACCGGCACGCGCGGGCGCTGCTCACCCGCGACGAGGCGGCCTACGCCGTGGCCCTCGACCCCGCCCACGCGCCCGCCGCCCTCGCTGAGTTCGAGCGGCTCGCCGAGGTGCCCCTCGCCTCCTGGGGCTACCGCCTGAAGGACGTCGACCGCTCCGGGCAGGACCGGGCCACCGCCCGCGCCGAGCTGAGCTACCGGATCGACGGCTACGACTCGGGGCCCGTCACCACCGAACGCGTCCTGGACCTGACCGAGCGGGACGGCCGCTGGTACGTGACCGCCGACCGGCCCGCAGAGGGCGCCACGCAGCAGCTCTGGCAGCAGGGCGAGGTGGAGACCGTACGGGGCAGGCACAGTCTCGTCCTCGGGGTCGGGCAGTCGGAGGAGCGCCTCAAGGCCGTCGCGGCGTACGCCGACCGGGCCGTGCCCGCGGTCTCTGCGGCCTGGCCCGGGCAGTGGGCGCGCCGGGTGGTGGTCCTCGTCCCGGCCACCCTCGACGGCATGGGAGGCCTGCTCGGAGCCCCGGCCTCCTCGTACCGGGGGATGGCGGCCGTCACCACCGGGGAGGTCGGGGGCGGCCCGGACGCGCCCGCGGACCGGGTGATCGTCAACCCCGAGGCGTACGGCGTGCTGGGGGAGTTCGGGCAGCAGGTGGTCCTCACCCACGAGACGACCCACGTGGCCACCCGCGCCGCGACCTCCGCGGCCACCCCGGTCTGGCTCTCGGAGGGCCTCGCCGACTGGGTGGCGTACCGCGACACGGGCCGCACGGCCGCGCAGGCCGCCCCCGAGCTGCGCCGGGCGGTCCGCGCGGGCGACCTGCCGGCCGCGCTGCCCGACGACAAGGCCTTCGCCTTCGGCGGCGACGCCGACGCCCTGGCCCGCGCGTACGAGGGCGGCTGGCTCGCGTGCGCGATGATCGCGGAGCGCTGGGGCGAGCCGGAACTGCGGGACTTCTACCGCGCGGTGGGCGCCCATCCGCAGCGCGAGGGCGCGGTGGAGAAGGCGCTCGCCGAGGTCCTCGACACCACCCCGGAGGAGTTCACCGACGACTGGCGGGCGTACCTGCGGCAGCGGCTGGGGTAGCCGCCCGCAGCGGTTCCCGCTGGGCCGGGATCGACAGCGGGGTGAGGCGCGGCTCGGTCACCGTCTGCCGCCACAGGACGCGGCAGGCCGAGACCGACGCGGCGACCAGTAGACCGTTCCGTACGAGCAGCAGCGTGACCCCCAGCGGGTCGCTGTCGGTGACGTGCGAGAACCAGATCGGGAACTCCAGCTGGGTCACCGCCGTCGCCCACAGCACCAGCAGCGCGGGCCGGCGCATCCGGCTCGCCCGGTACGCCGTGCACACGGCGGCGAGCCCCACCAGCCAGATCATGTACTGGGGGCTTATCACCCGGCTCGTCGTGGTGAAGAGCAGCACCGCGACGAAGGCCGCGTCCGCCGTCGTCGACGAGGTGAACGCCCGGGCCCTGATCCGCCACACCAGGAGCCAGCCGAAGGCGGCGAAGGTCAGGGCCATGGCCGCGGTCGAGACGGAGGAGACGTACGGCCCGAGGAACTCGATCGAGCCGTAGTTCATCCGCACCTCGCCGTCCCACCCGACGTACCGGGCCAGATGGAAGACGAGCGCGCCGAGCGACTCGACCTCCGTGCCCCGGTCCCGCTGGAAGTTCAGGAACGCCAGCGCCCCGGGCGCCGCGAGGACGCACAGCAGCAGCAGTCCCGCCGCCGAGCCCGCCGCCGCGGGCCAGGAGCGGAGCGTCGCACGGCCGCGCGGGGTGCCCGCGAGCAGCAGCGCGGGCCAGACCTTCAGCATCGCCCCCAGGCCCGCGAGGGCCCCGAGCACGGCCGGCCGCCGCGCCGCGGCGAGCAGCGCGGCCACCGCGACGGCGGTCACCATCAGGTCGTACCGGGCGTACGCGGTCGGGCCGAGCAGCGGCACGCCCGCGATCCAGACCCACGCACCGCGCGGGCTGCGGCCGCGCCGCCGTCCCGTGTACCGCAGCAGTCCGTAGACGAGCGCGTCGCAGAGGAAGGCGAGCACGAAGAAGGCGGCGGCGTAGTCCAGGAACGGCAGCAGCGCTGGGGAGAGGATCGCCACGGCCGCGAGCGGCGGGTACTGCCAGGTCACGTCGTCCAGCGGGTACGTGCCGGTCCGCAGCACCTCGAACCAGCCGCGGTAGATCTGGTCGATGTCGCTGGTGACGTCGGGTCCCGGGACCCTGAGGACCTTGAAGACGCAGAGCAGCAGGACGATCCGGGTGACCGCCCAGACCAGATCGGGGTTCCTTCTCGCGCGCTCGGCAGCCGTACCCAGTACGCCCGTCATTCCTGACTCGTCCAATCCGTCGGTCGGTCTGTTCGGTCCGCGCGGGCGGAGGGGTGGTGTTGCCGGGCGGGGGGTGCCGTCACGTACATTCGGCGACGATGCACAAGACCCTGATCGTAACCAACGACTTCCCGCCCCGGCCCGGGGGAATCCAGGCCTTCCTGCACAACATGGCGCTGCGCCTGGATCCCGAGCGGGTCGTGGTCTACGCCTCCACCTGGAAGCGCAGCCGTGAGGGGATCGAGGCGACCGCCGCGTTCGACGCCGAGCAGCCTTTCACGGTCGTGCGGGACCGCACCACCATGCTGCTGCCCACGCCCCGGGTCACCGCCCGGGCCACCGCGCTGCTGCGCGAGCACGGCTGCGAGTCGGTCTGGTTCGGGGCGGCCGCGCCCCTCGGTCTCATGGGCCCCGCCCTGCGCCGGGCGGGCGCGCGCCGGCTCGTCGCGACGACGCACGGCCACGAGGCGGGCTGGGCCCAGCTGCCCGGCGCGCGGCAGCTCCTCCGCCGGATCGGCGAGGGCACGGACACGCTCACCTACCTCGGCGAGTACACGCGCTCGCGGATCGCCGGGGCGCTGACCCCGGCCGCCGCGGGGCGGATGGTCCAGCTCCCGCCGGGCGTCGACGAGAAGACCTTCCACCCGGGCTCGGGCGGTGACGCGGTACGGGAACGGCTCGGGCTCACCGACCGCCCGGTCGTCGTGTGCGTCTCGCGGCTCGTCCCGCGCAAGGGCCAGGACACGCTGATCAGGGCCCTGCCGGAGATCCTGCGCCGGGTGCCGGACACGGTCCTGCTGATCGTCGGGGGCGGGCCGTACGAGAAGGACCTGCACCGGCTCGCCACCGAGACCGGTGTGGCCGATTCCGTACGTTTCACGGGCGCGGTGCCGTGGGCGGAGCTCCCGGCCCACTACGGCGCCGGTGACGTCTTCGCGATGCCCTGCCGCACCCGCAGGGGCGGCCTGGACGTCGAGGGCCTCGGCATCGTCTACCTGGAGGCCTCGGCCACCGGGCTCCCGGTCGTCGCGGGCGACTCGGGCGGCGCGCCCGACGCGGTCCTGGACGGCGAGACCGGCTGGGTCGTCCGCGGCGACGCCCCCGAGGAGTCGGCGGAGCGCGTCGCGACCCTCCTCCTCGACCCGGAACTGCGCCGCCGCATGGGCACCCGCGGCCGCGAGTGGGTCGAGGACCGCTGGCGCTGGGACCTCCTGGCGGAGCGCCTGAAGGAACTGCTGTAGAGACGTGAGGGCCCCCGGCGCACTGCGCCGGGGGCCCTCACGTCCGGGTTCCGCGCTACGCGCGGTAGATCGCCTCGATCTCGTCCGCGAAGTCCTTCGCCACCACGTTCCGCTTCAGCTTCAGCGACGGCGTGATGTGGCCCGCCTCCTCCGTGAACTGCGCGGGCAGGACGCGGAACTTCCGCACGGACTCGGCCTTCGACACCGCCGAGTTGCCGTCGTCCACCGCCCGCTGGACCTCCGCGATCAGGTCCGCGTCGTCGCGCAGCGAGGCCGCCGTCGAGCCGGCCGGCTTGCCGTGCTCCGAGGCCCAGCGGCCCAGGAACTCCTCGTCCAGCGTGACAAGGGCGCCGACGAACGGCCGACCGTCGCCGACCACCATGCACTCGGCGACCAGCGCATGCGCCCGGATCCGGTCCTCGATGACCGCCGGGGCGACGTTCTTGCCGCCCGCCGTCACCAGGATCTCCTTCTTGCGGCCGGTGATCGCGAGGTAGCCGTCCTCGTCGAGGGTGCCGATGTCCCCGGTGTGGAACCAGCCGTCGGCGAGCGCTTCGGCCGTCGCCGACTCGTTCTTCCAGTAGCCCGAGAAGATGTGCTCGCCGTGCAGCAGCACCTCGCCGTCGTCGGCGATCCGCACCACCGAGCCCGGCAGCGGCTGACCGACCGTGCCGATCTTCTGCCGGTCCCACGGGTTGAACGCGGTCGCCGCGCACGACTCCGTCAGGCCGTAGCCCTCCAGGACCGTGAAGCCGATCCCGCGGAAGAAGTGGCCGAGCCGCTCACCCAGCGGCGCGCCGCCCGAGATCGCGTACTCGCCGCGCCCGCCGAGCACCGCCCGCAGCTTGGAGAAGACCAGCTTGTCGAAGATCTTGTGCTTCAGCCGCAGGCCGAACGACGGGCCCTGCGGCGAGTCGATCGCCCGGCTGTACGCGATCGCCGTGTGCGCGGCCTTGTCGAAGATCTTGCCCTTGCCGTCCGCCTGGGCCTTGGCCCGCGCCGAGTTGTAGACCTTCTCGAAGACGCGCGGCACGCCCAGGATCAGCGTCGGCCGGAAGGAGGCCAGCTCGTCGGTCAGGTTCTTGATGTCCGGGACGCAGCCCAGCTTGATCGGCGCCATGACGGACGCGACCTCGACGAGCCGCCCGAAGACGTGCGCGGCCGGCAGGAAGAGCAGCACCGAGCACTCGCCGGTGCGGAAGAGCGGCTTCAGGCGCTCCACGACGTTCCCGCACTCCGCGAAGAAGGCGCGGTGCGTCAGCACACAGCCCTTGGGGCGGCCGGTGGTGCCCGAGGTGTAGACGATCGTCGCCGGGTCGTCCGCGTTCGCGGCGGACATCCTCTGGTCGAGGAGCTCGTCGGAGATCTCCGCGCCCTCGGCCGTGAGCTGCGCGACCGCGTCCGCCTCGATCTGCCGGACGCCCTTCAGGGCCGGCAGCCCCGCCCGCACCGACTCCACCGACTCCGCGTGGGCCGCGGACTCGACCAGGGCGAGCGTGGCGCCCGAGTCGCCGAGGATCCACTGGATCTGCTCCGGCGAGCTGGTCTCGTACACCGGCACGGTCACCGCGCCCGCGCTCCAGATCGCGAAGTCGAGGAGCACCCACTCGTACCGCGTCCTGGACAGCAGGGCGACCCGGTCGCCCGGCTCCACGCCCGCCGCGATCAGTCCCTTCGCGGCCCCTCTGACCTCGGCGAGGAACTGCGCTGCGGTGACGTCCGTCCAGACGCCCGCGACCTTGCGTCCCATCACGGCGACATCGGGGTGCTGAGTGGCGTTGCGGCGGATGAGATCCGTCAGATTGCCGTCCGAGGGGACCTCGTACAGGGCCGGAAGGCTGAACTCGCGCAAGACTGCTGCTCCTCATCGGGCGCCGGCGCCACGGCTCTGTGTGATGCACCGGTGCGGTCCAAGATCGCAGGTGCTCAGTGGGGTGAGCACAACTGGACTGCCCGGACGTTACCCATCAGTACTGGGTTCCCGATAGGGGGTCCTGGTCAGATGTTCCGTGCGTCACACAGCTGTGGCGGTGCTTCGCGCACAGTAGTCCACAGCTTTGGGGACTCGGAAGTAACCGCAGGTCCGACGCCCTACGCTGACGGCATGAGGATCAACGTGGTGAGCGACGTGCACGGGAACAGCGGGGCCCTCGCCAAGGCGGGGCAGGGGGCCGACGCCCTGGTCTGCCTGGGTGACCTGGTGCTCTTCCTCGACTACGCCGACCACAGCCGGGGCATCTTCCCCGACCTCTTCGGTGTGGAGAACGCCGACCTCATCGTCGAACTGCGCACCGCCCGCCGCTTCGACGAGGCCCGTGACCTCGGGCGGCGCCTCTGGTCCGAGCTCGCCGTCGACCGCGACACCGCGATCGAGGGGGCGGTGCGCCGCCAGTACGAAGAGCTCTTCGCCGCCTTCCCCACGCCGACGTACGCGACCTACGGCAATGTCGACATCCCCGGGCTCTGGCCCGAGTACGCCCGCCCGGGGACCACGGTCCTGGACGGCGAGCGGGTCGAGATAGGCGGCCTGGTCTTCGGCTTCGTGGGCGGCGGACTGCGCACCCCGATGCGCACCCCGTACGAGATCTCCGACGAGGAGTACGCGGCGAAGGTCGAGGCGCTCGGCGAGGTCGACGTGCTGTGCAGCCACATCCCCCCGGACGTCCCGGAACTCACGTACGACACGGTCGCCCGCCGCTTCGAGCGCGGCAGCCGGGCCCTGCTCGACGCGATCCGGCGGACCCGGCCCCGGTACGCCCTCTTCGGCCACGTCCACCAGCCGCTGGCCCGGCGCATGCGGGTCGCGGCCACCGAGTGCGTGAACGTCGGCCACTTCGCGGCGACGGGCCGGCCGTGGACGCTGGAGTGGTGACGGGGCGCCGGTGAGGGCGCGATAGCCTTCGAGTCGGCACGTTCGTGCCGTCCTGACTTCCGCCGGACCGCACAGTGGAGGAGCCACCACGATGGCCGAACACACCAGCTCGAGCATCACCATCGAGGCGGCGCCGGCCGACGTCATGAGCGTCATCGCCGACTTCGCGCGCTACCCCGAGTGGACGGGCGAGGTGAAGGAGGCCGAGGTCCTGGAGAAGGACGAGGCCGGCCGCGCGGAGAAGGTCCGCCTGCTGCTCGACGCGGGCGCGATCAAGGACGACCACACGCTGGCGTACACCTGGACCGGCGACAACGAGGTCTCCTGGACGCTGGTCAAGTCCCAGATGCTCCGCGCCCTCGACGGCTCCTACCAGCTCGCCCCCGCGGGCGACGGCACGCGTACCGAGGTGACGTACCAGCTCACCGTCGACGTCAAGATCCCGATGCTCGGCATGATCAAGCGCAAGGCGGAGAAGGTCATCATCGACCGCGCCCTCGCGGGCCTGAAGAAGCGCGTGGAGTCGGGCGAGTAGGTCGGGCACCCGGGGACGGCGACCGTCCGTCCCCTCCCGGCCCTACCGGTAACGTTCCGCCGTATGGGGATCCTGCTAGTCACCGGGGCCGGCGGAGCCGGGCGGACGACCGTGGCCGCCGCCACCGCGCTCGCCGAGGCCCGAGCCGGGCGACGCGTCCTGCTCGTCTCGGCGGACGCCGAGCACGGCCTCGGGGTGGACGTCCTGCGCCCCACCCCCGGCGCCGACTTCCGCCGGGAGTTCCTCGCCCTGCAGGAACGCTCCGCCACCGCCCTCGACCTGCTCGGCGCCGCCCCCTTCGAGGACGCCGAACTCACCGAACTCCCCGGCAGCGCCCCCTTCGCCCTGCTCCGCGCCCTGCGCGACGCCGCCGCCCGGCCCGACCTCGACCTCGTCGTGGTCGACCTGCCACCCCTGCACGACGCCCTCGCCCTGCTCGCCCTGCCCGAGCAGCTGCGCCGCTATCTCCGCCGCCTCCTGCCGCCCGAACGGCAGGCCGCCCGCGCCCTGCGCCCCATGCTGGCCCAGCTCGCCGGTGTCCCCATGCCCGCGCAGTGGCTCTACGAGACGACCGCCCGCTGGGAGGCCGAGCTCGCCGCCGTCCAGGCCGTGGTCGACGCCCCCACCACCGCCGTACGCCTCGTCGTCGAGCCGGGCCCCGCCGCGACCGAGACCCTGCGCACCGCCCGCCTCGGCCTCGCCCTGCACGGGCTCGCCCTCGACACCGTCGTCGCCAACAAGCTGCTCCCCGCCGAGTCCCAGGACCCCTGGTTCGCCGCCCTGACCGCCCAGCAGCACGAGCACCTGGACCGGCTCCGCACCGGACACGACGGAGCCGTGCACGTCCTCCCGCACCTGGGCCGGGACCCGCGCGGCGCCGAGGACCTCGCCCTGCTCGCGGTCGACACGAAACCCGCGCCCGCGCCCGCCTGGACGGTCGAGGACCGCAGGGCCGAGGACGGCATCCTCGTCTGGCACGTCCCGCTGCCGGGCGCCGTCAAGGAGGAGCTGTCCCTCGTCCGGCGCGGTGACGAACTCCTCCTCGCCGTCGGCCCGTTCCGCCGCAGCGTGCCGCTCCCGGCCGCCCTGCGCCGCTGCACGGTCGCCGGGGCGGGGCTCGTCGACGGCGACCTCAGGGTCAGGTTCGCCCCGGACGCCGGTCTCTGGCCGAAGGCCCCCTGAGGGCGTGTACCGTCGACGGTATAAGCCTTAAGGAGTACGCCATGAGCGATTCGGACGCCTGGGCCAAGGCGTGCGCCGAGGACCTGGAGGCCGAGAGGGCCCGCCGCCGTGCCGCCGGCGGGGAGCCCGGCTCGGCCGCCGACGAGTTCCGCAAGCTCTTCGACGCCGTCGCCGACAAGTTCTCCACCCTGCGCGGCCCGCTCGCGGGCATGGCCGCCCAGGGCACCGTGCAGCAGTTCGTCAACCAGGCGAAGGCCGCCGTCGAGCCGATCATCGAGCGCAACCCGCAGGTCTTCGACCACCTCGCGGCCGCCGGGAACGAACTGCTCGCCGCCTACCGCTCGGCGGTCGAGGGCCACGAGACCCGCTGGACCCGTGACGAGCCGAACGACCCGCGAGGCGAACGGAGCGCGCGGGACACCCCGAAGGACCCCGGGACCGAGGGCGAGGGGCCCGGACCCGGGCGCCCCATCGACCTGGACTGATCAGTTCGGTCGGCCCCCTCGGGTACGGTTGGCCCTAGCGGGGCTCGACCGAATACTGAGGGACACATGGGACTCACCATCGGCGTCGACATCGGCGGCACGAAGATCGCGGCCGGCGTGGTCGACGAGGAGGGCAACATCCTCGACACGCACAAGGTGCCCACCCCGCCGACCCCCGAAGGCATCGTCGACGCGATCTGCGCCGCTGTCTCCGAGGCCGGCAAGGGCCATCAGATCGAGGCCGTCGGCATCGGTGCCGCGGGCTACGTCGACGACAAGCGCGCCACCGTCCTCTTCGCGCCGAACATCGACTGGCGGCACGAGCCGCTGAAGGACAAGGTCGAGCAGCGGGTCGGCCTGCCGGTCGTCGTCGAGAACGACGCGAACGCGGCGGCCTGGGGCGAGTACAAGTTCGGCGCGGGCAAGGGCCACGAGGACGTCATCTGCATCACCCTCGGCACCGGCCTCGGCGGCGGCATCATCATCGGCAACAAGCTGCGCCGCGGCCGCTTCGGCGTCGCGGCCGAGTTCGGCCACATCCGGGTCGTCCCGGACGGGCTGCTGTGCGGCTGCGGCAGCCAGGGCTGCTGGGAGCAGTACGCCTCCGGCCGCGCCCTCGTCCGCTACGCCAAGCAGCGGGCCAACGCCACGCCCGAGCGCGCGGAGATCCTCCTCGGCCTCGGCGACGGCACGCCCGAGTCCATCGAGGGCAAGCACATCAGCCAGGCGGCCCGCGCGGGCGACCCGGTGGCCGTCGACTCCTTCCGCGAGCTGGCCCGCTGGGCGGGCGCCGGCCTCGCGGACCTCGCGTCGCTCTTCGACCCGTCCGCCTTCATCGTCGGCGGCGGGGTCTCCGACGAGGGCGAGCTGGTCCTCGAACCGATCCGGAAGTCCTTCCGCCGCTGGCTGATCGGCGGCCAGTGGCGTCCGCACGCCCAGGTCCTCGCCGCCCAGCTCGGCGGCAAGGCCGGTCTCGTCGGTGCGGCCGACCTGGCCCGCCAGGGGTAGGGGCCTTTCCACGGCTTGTCCACCCGCCCGTCGCGTCCCAGGGGGAAGCGGCGGGCGGGTGTCGTATGTTGCCGGGTATGGCGATCACCCCGCTGCCCAACTCCCGCACCGAGGCGGACGGTTCGGCCGTCGTCCGGGTCCTGAGCTACAACATCCGTTCGATGCGGGACGACGAGGACGCCCTCGCCCGCGTCATCACGGCCTGCGCGCCCGATCTCGTCTTCGTCCAGGAGGCGCCGCGGTTCTTCCGCTGGCGCAAACACGCGGCCCGGCTTGCGGCCAAGAGCGAACTCGTCCTGCTCAGCGGCGGCGCGACGGCCGCCGGACCGCTCCTGATGTGTTCGCTGCGGGCCACCGTCGAACGGACCGAGGACGTGCTCCTGCCGCTCACCCCCGGCCTCCACCGGCGTGGCCTCGCCACCGCCGTCGTACGGTTCGCGGGCGCCCGTGTCGGCCTGATCAGCTGCCACCTGAGCCTGCAGGGCGAGGAGCGGTACGCCCAGGCAGGGATGGTCCTCGACCGGGTGGCCGGGATGGACACCCCGCACACCCTCGTGGCCGGAGACCTCAACGAGCGCCCCGGCGGCCGGAGTTTCACCCGGCTGGCCAAGGAGCTCCAGGACGGCTGGGCGGTCAGTCCCTGGGGCGGCGAGTACACCTCGACGTCCGCCGACCCGCACCAGCGCATCGACGCGATCCTCGCGACGCAGGACGTCGAGTTCCTCGGCTGCGGCGTCCCCCAGGACCTCGACCCGGCGGACCTGCGCGCGGCCACCGACCACCTGCCGGTCCTGGCCGCCGTACGGCTCCCGGCCTCCTGAGGCGGGGAGCCGTACGGGCGGGCGCGGGGCTCACACCACCGCGCCGCGCCCCGGGTCGTCGTAGCCGTCGTCATCGTCGTCGTGCTTCATCCGGGCGATCAGCGTCGCGAAGCCGCCGAGGAAGCCGCCCACGCACACCGTCGTGAGCCACCAGGTCATGTCCCACTGGAGCAGGACGGCGAGGAGCAGCAGCACAGGGCCGCCCACCACGCCCAGCCAGGCGAACTTCGTCGTCGCGTCCGCCTCCGGCAGGGGCGGGGGCTCCGGCGGGACGAAGTGGCCCTCGCCGTCGTCCTCGTCCTTCTTCGCCCTGCCGGTCTTCTTCCCGTCGGCCGCGTCCGTCCCGTCGGGCTCGGCGTCCGGGTCCGCCAGTTCGTAGTCCCGGGGACCGCCGCCGCCCACGCCGACACCGACGCCGGGCGCGAAGACGATCGAGCTGCCGAGCGCGGGCTTCGCGGGCCCGTCCCGGTCGTCGTCCTCGTCCTCGTCGTCGGACTCGTCGTCGGACTCCTTGTCGGAGTCCTCTGCGTCCGTGTCGTCCTCGCCGTCCACCGGCTCCGGGAGCGCCAGGTCCTCCACCGACCGGAACGGCTTCGCGCCCGGAGGGTCCGCCGGCTCCTCGCCGTACCCGGCGACGATCGCGGCCCAGGCCGCCTCCTCGTCGATGGGCTGCGGGTCGCGCTCCCCGTCCTGCTGCTCAGCCACCGCTCGTGCTCCCCTTCTCCCCGACGACGTCCGGAGCGAGCCGGCCCAGGAAGGCCCAGCTCTCCTCGAAGATCCGCTCCGCGTCATGGTCCAACGTCGCCACGTGGTAGCTCTGTTCCAGCAGGATCTCCTTGACGTCCGTGGAGGAGATCCGGCTGAGCACCCGCGCCGAGTCGGCCGGCGGCACCACGTGGTCCTGCGGGCTGTGCAGCACCACCACCGGCTGCGTGACCTGCGGAAGCTCCGCGTCGACGGTCCGGAAGAACTGGCGCAGGGAGTGCGCGGCGTGCAGCGGCACCCGGTCGTAGCCGACCTCCACCGCACCCTCCTTGGCGATGTCGCTCGCGATGCCGGGCGCCGAGCGGACGAAGTGGCGGGCGACCGGCAGCGCGTGCGCGGCCAGGCCGTGCACCTTGTTGCCCGGGTTCACCAGGACCAGACCGCGCACCGCGTCCCCGTGCTTGGCCGCGAGCCGCAGCGCCAGCGCCCCGCCCATGGAGAGGCCGAAGACGAAGACCTGCTCGCAGCGGGCCAGCAGGTCGCGCAGCTCCCGGTCCACCTCCGCGTACCAGTCGTGCCAGGTGGTGAGCTGCATGTCCTCCCAGCGCGTGCCGTGCCCGGGCAGCAGAGGCACCGAGACCGTGAGACCGCGCTCGGCCAGGTACTCGGCCCAGGGGCGCATCGACTGCGGGGAACCGGTGAAACCGTGGCAGAGAAGGACGCCTACCTTGCCACCCTCGTGGCGGTACGGCTCGGCTCCAGGAATGACCGGCACCGGGGTCTCCTGTTCGGGGGTTCGGCTTCGCGGAGGGCGGGGCTTCGACGAAGCGAGGGCAAAAAGGGGAAGGCCTTCACGGTACGCGACCGGACCGACACCCGACCAGGTCCGAACCCAGGTCCGAAGCCACGAAGCTGCCCCGTCCTCGGCCGCACCGGCGCGGGCACGCGGGAAAAGGCGGGATAAGGTCTGTCCGACGGCACACGGAAGGTACTCGAGTTGATCTACGGCGCAATGAAGTTCTCCCTCGGCGGCTCCCTGAAGCTCGCCTTCAGGCCGTGGGTGGAGGGCCTCGAGAACATTCCCGCCGAGGGGCCGGCGATCCTCGCGAGCAACCACCTGTCCTTCTCGGACTCCTTCTTCCTGCCCGCCGTGCTCGACCGCAAGGTCACCTTCATCGCCAAGGCCGAGTACTTCACCTCGCCCGGTGTGAAGGGCAAGCTCACGGCCGCCTTCTTCAAGGGCGTCGGCCAGCTCCCCGTGGACCGCTCCGGCGCCCGGGGCGCGGGCGAGGCGGCGATCAAGGCCGGCATCGAGGTCATCGAGAAGGGCGGGCTCTTCGGGATCTACCCCGAGGGCACCCGCTCGCCCGACGGCCGGCTCTACCGGGGCAAGCCCGGCGGCCTCGCGCGCGTGGCCCTGGCCACCGGCGCGCCCGTGATCCCGGTCGCCATGATCGACACCGAGAAGATCCAGCCGCCCGGCAAGGTCGTCCCCAAGCTGATGCGCCCGGGCATCAGGATCGGCGCGCCGCTCGACTTCACCCGCTACCAGGGCATGGAGGGGGACCGCTTCATCCTGCGCTCGGTGACCGACGAGGTCATGTACGAGATCATGAAGCTGTCCGGCCAGGAGTACGTCGACATCTACGCGACGGCCGCCAAGCGCCAGATCGCGGAGGCCGAGAAGGCCGCCAAGGAGGCCGTGAAGGCCGAGATCGCGGCACGGGAAGAGTCCGGCGCCTGACCCCTGCCGGGGGAGGTGCACGGGGGGTGGGGGAGATGGCCAAGCGCGAGCGTGTCGTGCGGATGTCGGTCGAGCAGCCGCTGTGGCGCGCGCTCATGGCGTACCGCATCGGAACGATGATCTACGCCGTTCTGATCTTCGTCTTCGCCAGGGATCGTTACGAGCGGCCCTGGGTGGCCGTCGCCTTCCTCGCCGTCATGTGCGTGTGGACGCTGGCCACCCTGCCCAAGGTGGCGAACGCGGCCAGCTGCACCAAACGCTTCCTGATCGCCGATCTCGCCGTCGCCCTGACCGGCATCCTGCTCACCCCGCTCGCGGACCAGCACGCCCAGTCGGTCGACGGGCCCACGCTGCCGACGATATGGACCGCCGGAGCCGTCCTCGCGTACGCGATCAAGGGCGGCTGGCGCTGGGCCGGGTTCGCCTCCTCGCTGGTCGCCGTCGCCAACATCGTCGAACGCGGCCACCCCACCCGGGACACCCTCCACAACGTCCTGCTCGTCTGGGTCGCGTCGATCGCCATCGGTTACGTCGTCGAGGTCGCCCGCGCCTCCGAGCGCACCCTCGCCCGGGCCCTGGAGATCGAGGCCGCGACCAGGGAGCGGGAGCGCCTCGCCCGGGACATCCACGACAGCGTCCTGCAGGTCCTCGCGATGGTGCAGCGGCGCGGCACCGCACTGGGCGGCGAGGCCGCCGAGCTGGGCCGGATGGCCGGGGAGCAGGAGGTCGCGCTGCGCACCCTGGTCGCCGGCGGTCTCGTCCGGCCGTCGCACGTCTCCGAGGACGAGTCGGAGGGGGCGGTGGTCCGGATCGTCGAGGAGCCGGACGACGACGCGCCCGTCGACCTGCGCGCCCTGCTCGCGCCGCGTGCCGGGGCGCGGATCACGCTCGCGGACCCGGGCGCCCCGGTGCTGCTGCCGCCGGCCGCAGCGCGTGAGCTGTCCTCCGCCGTCGGCGCGGCCCTGGACAACGTCCGGGTGCACGCGGGCGAAGGGGCCCAGGCGTGGATCCTGGTCGAGGACTGGCCGGACGAGGTGATCGTGACGGTGCGGGACGACGGCCCGGGCATCCCGGAGGGACGGCTCGCGCAGGCCGAGGGCGAGGGGCGGATGGGGGTCGCCCTCTCCATCCGCGGCAGACTGCGCGACCTGGGCGGCACGGCCGAGCTGATCTCGGTACCGGGCCAGGGCACGGAAGTGGAACTGAAGGTCCCGAGGGACACACGGGGGAAGGCGGGAGCGCGATGAGCGACGAGCGGATCGAGAACCGGATCAAGGTGATGGTCGTGGACGACCATCCGATGTGGCGGGACGCGGTCGCCCGTGACCTCGCCGAGGCGGGCTTCGACGTGGTGGCGACCGCGGGCGACGGCGAGCAGGCCGTCCGCCGCGCGGGCGCGGCGGGCCCGGACGTCCTGGTCCTCGACCTCAACCTGCCCCTGAAGCCGGGTGTCCAGGTCTGCAAGGAGCTGGTCGGCGCCAACCCCGCGCTGCGGGTCCTGGTGCTCTCCGCGAGCGGTGAGCACGCGGACGTCCTGGAGGCGGTCAAGTCCGGCGCCACCGGCTATCTGCTGAAGTCGGCCAGTACGGCCGAGCTGATCGACGCGGTGCGCCGCACGGCCGTCGGGGACCCCGTGTTCACGCCCGGCCTGGCCGGACTGGTCCTCGGCGAGTACCGCCGGCTCGCCTCCGAGCCGCTCCCGGCCGCCGGCGCCGACGAGCCCAAGGCGCCCCAGCTGACCGAGCGCGAGACCGAGGTGCTGCGGCTCGTGGCGAAGGGGCTGAGCTACAAGCAGATCGCCGAGCGCCTGGTCATCTCGCACCGGACCGTGCAGAACCATGTGCAGAACACCCTCGGCAAGCTCCAGCTGCACAACCGGGTGGAGCTCGTCCGGTACGCCATCGAGCGCGGTCTCGACGACGCCTGAGACCGGACGCCTGAGACCATCCGGGTGGCGCCCGACAATTCACTCCCCATGCCGTGTCGGAGTGACCCGCGTCACTACTAGCGTGGGTCGTAACCCCGTCCGCCACGGCGAAGGAGAGGCTCCATGCGCGTCGGCGTACTGACCGGAGGCGGCGACTGCCCCGGTCTCAACGCGGTCATCCGCGCCATCGTCCGCAAGGGCGTCCAGGAGTACGGCTACGAGTTCACCGGGTTCCGCGACGGCTGGCGCGGGCCGCTGGAGGGCATCGCCGTTCCCCTCGGCATCCCGGCCGTCCGCGGCATCCTGCCGCGCGGCGGCACGATCCTCGGCTCCTCCCGCACCAATCCGTTCACCGCCGACAACGGCGTCCGGCGGATCAAGGAGAACCTGGCGAAGTTCGAGATCGACGCGCTGATCGCGATCGGCGGCGAGGACACCCTCGGTGTCGCCGCCCGGCTGGTCGACGAGCACGGCGTCCGCTGCGTGGGCGTCCCCAAGACCATCGACAACGACCTCTCCGCCACCGACTACACCTTCGGCTTCGACACGGCCGTCGGCATCGCGACCGAGGCCATCGACCGGCTGCACACCACCGCCGAGTCCCACATGCGGGTGCTGGTGGTGGAGGTGATGGGCCGCCACGCGGGCTGGATCGCCCTGCACTCCGGTCTCGCGGGCGGCGCCAACGTCATCCTCATCCCCGAGCAGCGCTTCGACCTCGACCAGGTCTGTGCCTGGGTCCACTCCCGGTTCAAGGCGACGTACGCCCCGATAGTGGTCGTCGCCGAGGGGGCGATGCCCAAGGACGGGGACATGGTCCTCAAGGACGGCACCCTCGACTCGTACGGACACGTGCGGCTCTCGGGCGTGGGCGAGTGGCTCGCCAAGGAGATCGAGCGACGGACCGGCAAGGAGGCCAGGACCACGGTCCTCGGTCATGTGCAGCGCGGCGGTACGCCCAGCGCCTTCGACCGCTGGCTCGCCACCCGCTTCGGGCTGCACGCCATCGACGCCGTGCGGGACGGCGACTGGGGGCGGATGGTCGCGCTGCGCGGCACCGACATCGTGCGCGTCCCGATCTCGGAGGCCACCGCCCGGCTCAAGACGGTCGATCCGGCGCTCTACGCGGAGGTGGGCGTCTTCTTCGGCTGACGGCTGACGGCTGACGGCTGACCGCTGGCGGCCGACCGCTGACGGCCGACCGTCGGTGGCCGTACGGTCACGCGGACCGCTCCCGGGGACCGTATATTCGCCGGTACCAGACAATTCCGGCAAACCCCCCGGGAGGGGATCCGTGGACATCCTGGCATTCGGCGTGCAGGCCGACGAGAAGCCGCTGATCGAGAAGGCCTTCGCGGGACACCACGACGTCCGGTGTCTGGACTTCTTCCTCAGCGAGGACACCGCCGCCGTCGCGAGCGGCTACGAGGCCATCTCCACCAGCGTCAACGCCGACCTCGGAGCCAGGGTCCTGCGGACCCTCGCCGCCGGCGGGACGAAGCTGATCGCCCAGCGCTCCACCGGCTTCAACAACATCGACCTCGACGTGGCCGCGCGGCTCGGCCTCACCGTCGCCCGGGTCTCGTACTACTCGCCCTACTCCGTCGCCGAGTTCGCGTGGACCCTCGCGATGGCCGTCAACCGGCGGATCGTCCGCGCCTCCAACCGGACCCGCGACTTCGACTTCCGGCTCGACGGGCTGATGGGCCGCGACCTGCGCGGCCGTACGGTCGGCGTCCTCGGCACCGGAAAGATCGGCGAGGCCTTCACCCGCATCGCCCACGGCTTCGGCATGAACCTCCTCGGCTGGGACGTCGTCGAGAACCCCGCCTGCGTCGAACTCGGCATGAAGTACGTCGAGAAGGAGCAGCTCCTCGCCGAGTCCGACCTGGTCAGCCTGCATGTCCCGCTGCTCCCGGCGACCTCGCGCATCATCGACGCGGCCGCCCTGCGGACGATGAAGGACGACGCCATCCTGGTGAACTCCAGCCGGGGCGGCCTCATCGACACCGAGGCCCTGGTCGGTGAACTGCGCGCGGGCCGCTTCACCGGTGTCGGCCTCGACGTGTACGAGGCGGAGGCGGGGCTCTTCTTCCGCGACAAGTCCCTGGAGGTCGTCGAGGACGACACCCTGGCCCGCCTGGTGACGTTCCCGAACGTGGTCGTCACCTCGCACCAGGCGTACTACACCGTGGACGCGGTCACCCAGATCGTGGACACGACCGTCCAGAACGTCCTCGACTACGCGGCGGGCCGTCGCAGCGAGAACGTCCTGGTCCCGGCCGCCCCCTAGGCGCCGGTCAGACGAGCACGCCGGCGAGCAGGGAGGCGGTCAGCGCGGCGCCCTCCATCGTCAGGACCGACTCCGGGTGGAACTGCACGCCCGCGAAGCCCGGCCCGCGCAGCGCGTGGACCTCGTCGGTCTCCTCGTCCCGGCTCACCTCGATCCGGTGCAGCGCCAGCTCGGTGGCGGTCCGCTCGTCGCAGCGGGCGGTGAAGCTGTTGTAGAAGCCGACCGTCCGCTCCTGCCCGAAGAGGTCGATCCGCACCTGCGCCCCCTGGAACGGGGTTCGCTTGCGGACGATCTCCAGGCCCAGTTCGGCGGCGATCAGCTCATGGCCGAGGCAGACCCCGAGAAGGCAGGGGCGGCCCGAAGGGCCTCGATGAGGGGTGGTGGTCGGGCGACGGGCGGGCCCGTGCCGGTGGTCCCGTACGAGATCGGCGGTCAGCGCGCGCAGGAAACGCATCTTCGGGTCGGCCGCGTCGCCCGGGTCGCCCGGCCCCGGGCCGAGCACCACCGGGCCGTCGTGGGCGAGCGCGAGATCCCGCAGCCCCGGCTCGTCGTAGCGGACGACGGAGACCTCCAGGCCCGAGGAGCGCAGCAGGTGCGCGAGCATCGCCGTGAAGGTGTCCTCGGCGTCGATCACCAGCGCGTGGCCGGTCAACTCGGCGGACCTGACCTGCATCCGCAGCCAGAACGGCGCCAGGTCGGCCCGCCGGGCGTCAAGGGCGGCCCGCACCCGGGGATCGTCCGCGAGCCGCGCCGCCGCCGGTGCCTCGTCCCGCGGCCGCCCCTCCCGCACGCCCAGCGCCGCGAGCACCCCGGCCGCCTTGGCGTGCGTCTCGGCGACCTCGCCGACGGGGTCGGAGTGCCGGACGAGCGTGGCGCCGACCGGCACGCGCAGGGCCCCGTCGCGGGAGATGTCGGCGGTCCGGATGAGGATGGGCGAGTCCAGGGTCTGCAGGCCGTTCTCGTCGGTGCCGAGCAGGGCCAGGGCGCCCGCGTAGTAGCCCCGGCCGCCGGCCTCGTGCCGCTCGATGACCCGGCAGGCGTTCTGCACCGGCGAACCCGTGACCGTCGCCGCGAACATCGTCTCCCGCAGCACCTCCCGCACGTCGAGGGAGGACCGGCCGCGCAGCTCGTACTCGGTGTGCGCGAGGTGCGCCATCTCCTTGAGCCGGGGCCCGATCACCACCCCGCCCATGTCGCCGACCGTGCACATCATCTTCAGCTCCTCGTCGACCACCATGGAGAGCTCCTCGGTCTCCTTGCGGTCCGCCAGGAAGGCCAGCAGGTCCTCGGGGGTCGGCGCGGCCCCGGCCGGGTAGCGGTACGTGCCGCTGATCGGGTTCATGACGACCGTCCCGCCGGCCATCCGCACATGCACCTCCGGGCTCGCGCCGACCAGGGTCCGCTCGCCGGTGTGGACGACGAAGGTCCAGTACGCGCCGCGCTCGCCCGCGAGCAGCCGCCGGAACAGCGCGAGCGCGTCGGCGCGCCCGAAGCTGGGGATCTCCCCGGTGTACGTCCGCCGGATGACGAAGTTGGCGCCCTCGCCCGCGCCGATCTCCTCCTCGATCACCCGCCGCACGGTCTCGGCGTACGCCTCGTCCGACACGTCGAACCCGCCGCCCTCGACCCGTACGGCATGCGTCGGCAGCTGGGCGAGCGCGTCGGCGAGCGACAGCTCGTGGGTCTCCTCGGCGACCAGCACGGAGAGCGGGGTGCCGTCGTCGCGGACGTCGAACCCGCGCTCACGGATCTGCCGGAAGGGCACGAGGGCGAGGGTCGGCTGCGCGCCGACGGGCAGCTCGGCCAGGCGCTCGGCCTCGTGGACCGCGCCGATCAGCACCTCGACGGTGTCGTGGTCACGGCCGGGGGTGCGCCTGCGGAGCAGGGCGAAGGGAGGGCAGGAGTCGTCGAGGAGACGGGAGAGGTCCATGGAGGTTCCTTCCGGTGCTGCGGAGAGGAACGGCCCTGGTGACGCAGAAGGCCGCCCTCTCGGGCGGCCTTCGCGTGTGGTGTGGGGGTACGCGCAGTCAGTGGGCCGCCGGAGGAGCGGTCCACCACCAGTTCTGGGTCGAGTGCGCGAACATGCCAGCACTGTAACCCAGCCGGGTCGCGCGAAGGGGCCCGGTTCACACCGTGGACGGTGCGAGCCGGGCCCCAGGGGGTGACGCCGACCTGTGGATCAGAAGATCAGGTTGTAGATCTGCCAGCCGCCGCCGACCTTGACGCGGGGAGCGTACGGAGCGGTCGCGCTGCCCGTGCCCTTGTAGTACCAGAGGGCTCCGGTGGTGTCGCGGGCGACGAGGTCGACCCTGCCGTCGCCGTTCAGGTCGCTCGGTCCGACGAGCGAGTTGTAGGCCTGCCAGCCGGCGCCGACCTTGACGCGCGGGGCGAAGGGGGCGGTGGCGCTGCCCGTGCCCTTGTAGTACCAGAGGACGCCCGAGGCGTCGCGGGCTATCAGGTCCGCCTTGCCATCGGCGTTCAGGTCACCGGTGGAGACGAGCTCGTTGTACGCCTGCCAGCCGGCACCGACCTTGGTGCGCGCGGCGAACGGCACGGCCGGGTTGCCGGTGCCCTTGTAGAACCACAGCACGCCGGACTTCTCGCGGGCGATCAGATCCGGGACGGCGTCGCCGCTCAGGTCGCGGGTACCGACGATCCTGTCGTACACACCCCAGCCGGCCCCGGTCTTCAGCCGGGCCTTGAACGGCGCGGACGGGTTGCCGGTGCCCTGGTAGTACCAGAGGACCCCGGTCGTGTCCCGCGCGACCATGTCCCCCGTACCGTCCGCGCGCAGCGCGGTCATCGGGGTGATGGCGTTGAACATGTTCCAGCCCGCGCCGACGCGGTACCGGGTGAGGAACGGCGCCGTGGCGCTGCCGCTGCCCTGGTACTGCCAGAGGACGCCGGAGGTGTCACGGGCGAGCAGGTTGTAGCGGGTGTTCGTCGCGACGGGCGTGGCCGCCGAGACGACCTGGACGTCCTTGGACTGCACCCACGCGATGCGGTGGTTGTAGTGGATCGGGATGAACTTCGTCGTCCCCTGGACCCGGGTTCCGTCGGTGTTGTACGCGCTGGAGTAGTAGTCACCGGCGACCTCGGCGCCCGCGGCGATGTACGCCTGGCCCGCCGGGATCGTGTACTTGGTCAGCGGGTCGGAGTTCTTGTCCTGGACGCTCACGCCCGTTCCCGTGTACGCCGCGGCCTCCGGGTACGCGCGACCGTAGACCTTGACCGCGGTCGTGCCCACGGGCTTCACCACGGTCTTCGCGGTGTTCACCAGCGAGGTGTACTGACCGCCGGGGTTGCGGAACCACGCCTTCTGCCCGCCGTACCAGATGGCGGTCCAGTCGGTGCGGACGTCGGCGACGACGTACTGGCTGCCGGCGACGACCTTGTTGCCCCAGTTGTCGCCGCTGTTCCACACGACGCCCGGGATGTACGGGTCCTTGATCACCTTGGCCGAGTCGGCGACGGGCTCGGAGTAGAGGTACCCGAAGTTCGCCGGCTGGGCCGGAGCGGTCTTGCGGACGACGGTGCCGTCGACGCTCTCCGTGTACGAGAGCGAGGGCTGGTTCGCCGAGGTGAACGGCGGCACCACGCGGACCGTCTGTCCGGCCTTCAGCAGGCCGCCCGCGCCTTCGGCGCCGGTCGGGACGCCGATCTTGGCCATGAAGCGGTTCCAGTCCCAGAACGGGCCCGGGTCCCAGTGGACGCCCGCCGCCTTGGTGTCGAGCACACCGGGGACCTCGTCGTGGCCGATGATGTGCTCGCGGGTCAGCGGGACGTTGTACTTCGCCGCCAGGTACTTCACCATCGCCGCGGTGGTGTCGTACTGCGACTCCTTGTACCAGCCGCCGCCGCCCTTGATGGCGTAGCCCTCGTGCTCGATGCCGATCGAGTGCATGTTGACGGTCTTGTTGCCGGCGTGGAACGCCTCGTTCTTGGTCTCGACCATCTGCGTGACGCGACCGTCGTAGCGCACGATGTAGTGGGCGCTGGCCCACCGGTTCGGGTCCTTGAACACGGCCACGGCGCCGTCGTGGGTGCCCTCGACGTCGTGGATGACGATCTGGCGGATGTCGAAGCCGCCGGTGCCGTACGGGACGCGGCTGGCGATGTTGTAGTTGCCCAGGTCCTGGGCGTAGGCCGCCGAGTTGTACGAGCACGCCAGGCCGGTGGGGCACTCGGCGGTCGCCGCCGTGGCCGCGGACGTCGCGGCCAGCGGGACGTTCGACGGCTTGACCGGCTCGACCGTCGGGTCGGCCGGCAGGACGACCTGCTCGCCGTCCGTGGTGATCTCGGCCTCGCCCGTCTTGATCGACTCGAAGACGCGCTCGGCGAACTGGTCGGCGCCCTTGCGGTCCTCGGACTGGCTGAAGCGGGCCACCGCCGGATACCAGTCGCCCGGCTTGTCCGACAGCTCCGCGCCGGCCTGCTTCTGGTACTCGGCGAGCAGCGCCGCGCCGGCCCGGATGGAGGCGCCGGTGTCCTTCTGTACGGTCTCGGCCGAGCTGTCGATCAGCTCCGCCGCCTTGTCCAGGGTGTGCAGCTTCGGGTCGTCGGTGTCGACGTCCCCCTTCGGCAGCGGCGCCAGCAGCTTCTTCTTGTCGACCTTCTTGTCGACCGCCGGGTCGCCGGTACCGTTCACGAGGTGCTCGACGTGCTCGTCGGCGTCCTCGACGTCCTCGGGGTCGACCTTGGTCAGGCCCATGACGTTGTAGTCGCCGGTGACGCTGGGCTGCCCGTCGTGCGACTCCCACCGCGTCTGCCGGTACGACACCGCCATCAGCACGCTCTTCGGAACGTCGAACTCCTCCGCGGCCGCCGCGAACTGCGACTGCAGCGACGCGTCCGCGCCCGCCTTGCCGTCCGAGGAGCCGAGGATGCCCGGAGACGCCACGGCGATCGTGCCGATCGTGGCGGTGGCGACGACGGCCGCCGCCGCTCCGTACAGAAGTCGTTTCTTCTTGCGGTCCCTGCGGTGCCCTTGGCTCACGCCCACCCCTGTGAAGTATTTAGGCCTCAGATGTTTAAACGCGCGTGAGGGTAACACCACCCGAAGGGGTGACGATCACCATCGGACATAGCGGACGCGTGTCTCACTCATTGGGCGGCGCGATGGACAGAGCGCCGGACACCGTAATGTGGGGGTGTGACCGTGAACGCTAAGACCACCGCAACCGGTGGCAACACCTGGCGAGACCTTCCCGCGGCGCAGCAGCCCGAGTACCCCGATGCCGAGGCTCTGCGCGATGTGATCGCGGACCTCGAGTCGTATCCGCCGCTCGTCTTCGCGGGCGAGTGCGATCAGCTGCGCGCCCGCATGGGAGCCGTCGCCCGGGGCGAGGCGTTCCTGCTCCAGGGCGGCGACTGCGCCGAGGCCTTCGATGCCGTCTCCGCCGACCACATCCGTGCCAAGCTCAAGACGCTGCTGCAGATGAGCGCCGTCCTCACGTACGCGGCATCCGTGCCCGTCGTGAAGGTCGGCCGCATCGCCGGGCAGTACTCCAAGCCCCGCTCCAAGGGCACCGAGACCCGCGACGGCGTGACCCTGTCGACGTACCGCGGCGACTCGGTCAACGGCTTCGACTTCAACGAGAAGGCCCGCATCCCGGACCCCGAGCGACTGAAGCGGATGTACAACGCGTCCGCCTCCACGCTCAACCTGGTGCGCGCCTTCACCACCGGTGGCTACGCCGACCTGCGCCAGGTGCACGCCTGGAACCAGGACTTCGTCAAGTCGTCCCCGTCGGGTCAGCGCTACGAGGCGCTCGCCCGCGAGATCGACAACGCCCTGAACTTCATGAAGGCCTGTGGCACCGACCCGGCCGAGTTCAAGGCCGTCGAGTTCTACGCCTCCCACGAGGCGCTGCTGCTCGACTACGAGGGCGCCCTCACCCGTACCGACTCGCGCACCGGCAAGCTGTACGACACCTCCGGCCACATGGTCTGGATCGGTGAGCGCACCCGCCAGCTCGACCACGCCCACATCGAGTTCGCCTCGCAGATCGCGAACCCGATCGGGATCAAGCTGGGCCCGACGACCTCGGTCGACGAGGCGCTGACGTACATCGACCGGCTCGACCCGGACCGCGAGCCCGGCCGGCTGACCTTCATCGTCCGCATGGGCGCCGACAAGGTCCGGGACAAGCTCCCGGAGCTGGTCGAGAAGGTCACCGCCTCCGGCGCGACCGTCGCCTGGGTGACCGACCCGATGCACGGCAACACCTTCGAGGCGGCCTCCGGTCACAAGACCCGCCGCTTCGACGACGTGCTCGACGAGGTCAAGGGCTTCTTCGAGGTCCACAAGGGCCTGGGCACCCACCCGGGCGGCATCCACGTCGAGCTCACCGGTGACGACGTCACCGAGTGCGTGGGCGGCGGCGACGAGATCTTCGTCGACGACCTGCACCAGCGCTACGAGACGGCCTGCGACCCGCGGCTCAACCGCAGCCAGTCGCTGGACCTGGCGTTCCTGGTGGCGGAGATGTACCGCGACCAGTAGGCGTGATCAGTAGGTAGGTTTCTACGACGGTGGGGCGCGGATCCATGTGATCCGCGCCCCACAGTCTTTCCAGAGCTTTACACCTCGTAGGTGCCGGGTAAGGTTAGGTTAGCCTTATCGATCTCGGCGGGAGGTGAATCCGCGTGTACGTCTGCTCGTGCTTCGGTGTCACGGAGAAGCAGGTCAAGGAGCATGCCGACGCGGGCGCCTGCACGCCCCGCCAGATCGCCTCCGCCTGCAAGGCGGGAACGGACTGCGGCTCCTGCGTACGACGGATTCAGGCCATTCTGGGCCGCGGCAACTGCCCGCGCCGCGAACTCCTGGACAAGGGGCTGCCCGCCCTGGCCTCGGCCTCCGAGGACCTGGCCGAGGACTTCCCCGAGGGCCTCTCCGAAGCCGCCTAGCGCACTAGCTCGGCTGCTCGATGAGCGTCGAGATGTAGAGCGCCTCGCCGAGGCTCTCGATCAGCTCCAGCTGCGTGTCGAGGTAGTCGATGTGGTGCTCCTCGTCGGCGAGGATCTCCTCGAAGAGGTTGGCCGAGGTGATGTCGCCCTTGGCCCGCATGACCTCGATGCCGCGCTTGAGGCGGTCGATCGCCTCGACCTCCACCTGCCGGTCCGCCTGGAACATCTCGGTGATGGTCTGGCCGACGCGCACGTGGAAGAGCCGCTGGTAGTTGGGCAGACCGTCGAGCATCAGGATGCGCTCGGTGATCTTGTCCGCGTGCTTCATCTCATCGATGGACTCTTCGCGCGTGTACTTGGCGAGTTTCGTCCAGCCCTTGTTGTCCTGGATGCGGTAGTGCAGCCAGTACTGGTTGATGGCCGTCAGCTCGCCGGTCAGCTGCTCGTTGAGGAACTCGAGGACCTCGGGGTCGCCCTGCATCGCAGAGGCTCCTTCCACGCATGTCTATGTCGTGACTGGGCAGGATGGCCGCATCCTTGCACCACGGATGGGGGGCGTCCAGTAAGTGCAGGCTTAGTGGGACTTGCCCCGAACCGACCCCACTGGGGAGGTTGGCTGGTCATGACCACCCCTCGCGGTCTGTCACCATGGATGACATGGGTCAGCCGGAGAGCGGGGTACACCGGGAATCAGCGCAGTCGGATCTTCCGCCGGGGCAGCGGCTGCAGCGCGGCTGGCCGGTCACCCACTACGGCCCCGTCCCCAAGTTCAAGCCCGACCGCTGGGAGTTCCGGGTCTTCGGGGCGACGGCGGACGGCGACAAGCGGTGCTGGAACCACGAGGAGTTCTCGGCGCTGCCGTTCGCGACGGTCGTGGCCGATCTGCACTGCGTCACGAAATTCAGCATGCTCGGGGCCGAATGGGGTGGCGTCCCCGCCCGGACCGTCCTGGAGCTCGCCCCGCCGGCCGACAGCGTGACGCATGTGATGGTCTGGGCGGAGTACGGCTTCAGCGCCAACCTGCGGCTCTCCGACTTCGCCTCGGACCAGACGATCTTCGCCACCCACAAGGACGGTGAGCTGCTCACCGCCGAGCACGGCTTCCCGCTGCGGCTCGTGGTGCCGCACCTGTACGCCTGGAAGGGGCCCAAGTGGGTCCGGGGCGTGGAGTACATGACCGCCGACCGCCGGGGCTTCTGGGAGGAGCGCGGCTACCACAACCTCGGCGACCCCTGGAAGGAACAGCGGTACTCGTACCAGGAGGAGCCCGGGGACGGCCCCGAGCTCTGACTCCCGTCGTACGGCCTCTCAGTGGTGGTACTGGTGGACCACCGCGTGGCCCTTGCCGCGTCCGATCAGCCACTTGTTGACGGGCGTGGTGACCAGGAAGGCGACGAGGAAGGCGAAGGCCAGGGCGCCCCAGAAGAGCGCGTCCGAGAGGTGCGCGTCCATCGCGCCCGGCACCAGGAGCAGCACCCCGTTGTCGACCAGCTCCATGACGGTGATCGAGAGCGTGTCGGCGGCGAGTGCGACGCCGATGGCCGCCTTCAGGCTCAGGCCCGCGCGCACGACCGACCAGAGCGTGAGCGAGTAGCCGAAGAGGAAGGCCAGGACGATGGCCAGGACCATCGTCGGGGCGTTGCCCCAGCCGAGCGAGGTGCCGATGATCATGCCGAGCACCTCGCCGATGGCGCATCCGGTCAGGCAGTGCAGGGTGGCCTTCACCGCCATGGACCAGCTGGCCTTGGCCGGCGTCTGCCCGTGCCCATGGTCGTGCCCATGGTCGTGTCCGTTGCCGGGTCCGTGGCCTTCGTGCTGTCCGCCGTGGTGGGCGTGGTGGTCGGCGTGGGCTTCGTGCTGCATGGGTTCCCCCAATGACCGTGGGCGGTTCCTGCTGCGTACACAGGAACCGTATACCCCCTAGGGGTATTCCTCAACGGGAATCTCGGTCCCGGAGCTTCTTCAGCCGCTCCACGTCCGCCGTGTGGCCTTCCTTCCCGCCCGGCGTCTCGATGATCAGTGGCACCCCGTCGGTCGCGTGGTGCCGCATCAGTGCGCGGAACGGGTCCTCGCCGATGTGCCCGGCCCCGATGTTCGCGTGCCGGTCCTTGTGTGCGCCGACCACGTCCTTGGAGTCGTTGGCGTGGATCAGCTTCAGCCGGCCCTCGCCCACGGTCGCCACGAGCTGGTCGAGCGTCTGCGTCATGCCGTGGGGGCCGGTCAGGTCGTGGCCGGCGGCGAAGATGTGGCAGGTGTCGAGGCAGATCCCGAGCTTCGGGTGGTGGTCGAGGGCGTCGAAGTACGGGCCGAAGTCCTCGGCGCGCGAGCAGAGCGAGAAGCCCTGGCCGGCCGTCGACTCCAGAAGCAGGAAGGGGTCGTCCGGGTGCGTCAGCTCGTCGAGCAGCGGTCGCATCCGCTCCCGTACCTGCGCCAGCGCCTCCGCGCGGGGACGGCCGCCCGTCGCCGAGCCGGTGTGCACCACCACGCCCTTCGCCCCGATCTCGCGGCCCCGGCGCAGCGAGTGCCGGAGCGACTCGACCGACTTCTCGACGGTCGCCTCGGTGTGGGAGCCGAAGTTGATCAGGTACGGGGCGTGGACCCAGGCCGACAGCGACTCGGCCTCGCACCCGGCGCGGAACAACTCGTCCTGCGCCGGGTTGCCCACGGGTGTGGCCCAGCCGCGCGGGTTGGCGACGAAGACCTGGACCGTCTCCGCGCCCAGTTCACGGGCGTAGCCGAGGCCGACCGTGGCGAGACCGCCGGCCACGGGGACGTGACCGCCGACGGGGTTGCGCATGTGTGTCTACAGTCCCTTGATCGTGATGGTGACGGTGGAGCCCTCGGGGGCGGTGGAGCCGCCCTCGACCGACTGGCCGGAGACCGTGTCCCCGAGGAACGGGAAGGTCTTCTCGACCTTCACCTCGAAGCCCGCCCCTTCCAGCTTCGCGCGCGCGGAGTCCGTCGACTCGCCGGTCACGTCGGGGACCTCGATCATCCGCGGTCCCTTGGAGACCGTGAGGACGATCCGGTCGCCCTTGGCGGCCCGGCTGCCCTCCGCGAGCGACTGGGCCGCGACCGTGCCGGCCTCCTCGTCGGAGTGGATCTGCTCGCTCGCGATCTCCACCTTGAGCCCGGCCTCGCGGAGCGTGTCCGTGGCGTCGGCCACCGAGTCGCCGGCCACGTCGGGCACGTCGATCGGGCGGCCCTTGCTGACCACGAGCGCCACGGCCGAGTCGGGGCTCCGCTCGGTGCCGGGCTCCGGGTCGGAGCTGATCACGGCGCCCTGTGCCACGTCCTGGCTGAAAGCGGTCGTTGTCACGCCGACCGCGAGACCTTCCTCGGCGAGCATCCGCTTGGCCTCCGCCAGCGGGACCCCCTTGAGCCGGGGGACCTTCACGATCTCCGGGCCGCGGGAGATGGTGAGCGTGACCGTGCCGTTGCCCCGGATCCGCTGGCCGGAGGCGGGGTCGGTGGCCATGACCGTGCCGCGCTCGTACACGTCGCTGAACGCCCGCTTCGTCGCGCCGACGTCGAGACCCGCGTCCGTGAGCCGCTTGGTCGCCTTCGCCTCGGTCTGGCCGAGCACGGCGGGGACGCGCGTGAACTGGCCGGAATTGATGTACCAGACGCCCCCGCCGATCCCCAGCGCGAGCAGGACGGCCGCGACGACGAGCAGCGGACCGCGCGGCCGGCCCGCGAAGCGGTCCCGGCGGCGCCCGGCCCGGCTCCCGGCCCGGCCCGGCGGCGCGAGGTCCGGCGGGGGCATCGTGAGCCGGCTGGTGTGCTGGACGTCGTCCGCGGGCAGCGCGGACGCGGGCGCGACCCGGGGGATCACGCTGGTCCGGTCCTCCGCGCCGGAACGGTCCTCGGCGTGCGCCTGTGGCGGTACGGCGTCCAGCTGCGCGTCCCCGAGGGTCGCGCGGGCCTCCCGGGTGAGCGCGAGGAGGGTGACGGCGTCGTGTGGGCGGACCTCGGGGTTGCGGGCCGTCGCGGTCGCCACCAGCTCGTCCAGTTCGAGGGCGAGGCCGGGCACGGCCGCCGAGGGGGCCGGGACGTCGGTGTTCAGGTGCTGGAAGAGGACCTGGGCGGGGGTGTCCCCGGTGTGCGGCTTGGAACCGGTCAGCATCTCGTACAGCACGACACCGCAGGCGTAGACGTCGGCGCGGGTGTCCGCCGTGCCGTGCTCGATCTGCTCCGGTGCCAGGTACGAGACGGTGCCGAGCACCGATCCCGTGGTGTTCGTGGCCGAGCCGACCGCCCGTACGAGACCGAAGTCGGCGACCTTCACCCGGCCGTCGTCCCCTATCAGGACGTTCTCCGGCTTCATGTCCCGGTGCACGAACCCGGCCCGGTGCGCGGCGCCGAGGGCGGCGAGCACCGGCTCCAGGATGTCCAGCGCGGCGCGCGGCTGGAGCGCCCCGCGCTCGCGCAGCACGTCGCGCAGGGTGCACCCGGCGACGTACTCCATGGCCAGATAGACGTACGCGCCGTCCGCGCCCTGGTCGAAGACCCCCACCACGTTGGGGTGGGCGAGCCGCGCGACGGACTTGGCCTCGCGGATGAACCGCTCGACGAACGCGGCGTCGGTGGCGAGGGCCGGGTGCATCACCTTGAGCGCGAGCACCCGGTCGAGGCGGGTGTCCACGGCCCGGTAGACCGTGGCCATCCCGCCGACGGCGATGCGCGCGTCGACGCGGTAGCGGCCGTCGAGCAGCTGCCCGACGAGGGGGTCCTGAAGGGTCGTGTCCACGGCCCCGAGTTTACGAGCCGGGAGGGACACCCCGGTCCCCACCGGCTCGACCGCAGCACAGCTGTGACGCGACGCACGGGTTCCGCGCGCCGCGGCGCCTCAGAACGCCGGGCGTTCCGGGTCCAGGACCGCGCGGCCGTCCGTGGGGGAGGACGCCTCGGCGAAGTGCCGGCGCGGGATCCGGCCCGCCCGGTGGGCGAGCCGGCCCGCCTCCACCGCGTGCCGCATCCCCTCCGCCATCAGCACCGGATCCTGCGCCCGGGTCACCGCGGAGGCGAGCATGACCGCCGAGCAGCCCAGCTCCATGGCCAGCGCCACGTCCGAGGCGGTGCCCGCGCCCGCGTCCAGGATCACCGGGACGCCCGCGCGGTCGACGATCAGCTCGAAGTTGTGCGGGTTGCGGATCCCGAGCCCGGACCCGATCGGGGAGCCGAGCGGCATGACCGCCGCGCACCCCACGTCCTCCAGCTTCCGCGCGAGGACCGGGTCGTCGTTGGTGTACGGCAGGACGATGAAGCCGTCGTCGACCAGCGTCTCGGCCGCGTCGAGCGTCTCCACCGGGTCCGGCAGCAGGGTCCGCTCGTCGGCGATGACCTCCAGCTTGATCCAGTCGGTGCCGAGCGCCTCACGGGCGAGCCGCGCGGTCAGGATCGCCTCGCCCGCCGTGTAGCAGCCCGCCGTGTTCGGCAGGACGCGGATCGAGAGCTTCTCCAGGACGGAGAGGACCGAGCCGCGCACGGTCGGGTCCAGTCGCCGCATGGCGACGGTGGTCAGCTCGGTGCCGCTGACGGCGAGGGAGCGTTCGAGGATCTCCAGGCTCGGGGCGCCGCCCGTGCCGAGGATCAGCCGGGAGGAGAACTCCGTACCGCCGAGGAGGAAGGTGTCGTCGGACATGGCGGTCAGCCTCCCTGTACGGCGGTGAGGACCTCGACCCGGTCGCCCTCGCCGAGGACGGTCGCGGACCACTGGCTGCGGGGTACGACGGTCTCGTTGACGGCCGCCGCGACGCCGGTGGGCGCGGCGGTCAGGGTGGTGACCAGGGCGTCGAGGGTGGTGGGCGCGGCGAGGACGCGCGCCTCGCCGTTGACGGAGACGGTGGTCTGCGGGGCGGTCATGCGGGCTGCTCCTGTCGTACGGGGGAGAAGCGGCGGGGAGTGAAGGGGCGGGCCTCGTCCGGAAGCACGCCGGTGGCGAGGAACGCGGCCATGACGTCACCGGTGACCGGGGTGAGCAGGACACCGTTGCGGTAGTGCCCGGTGGCCAGCCGCAGGCCGTCGAGCGCGGTCGGGCCGAGCAGCGGCGCGTTGTCCGGCGACCCGGGGCGCAGGCCGGCCAGGGTCTCGGTGAGCGGCAGCTCGGTGAGGCCGGGGACGAGTTCGTGGGCGTCGCGGAGCAGCTCGTACACCCCGCCCGCCGTGACGGTGGTGTCCCAGCCCAGCTCCTCGCTGGTCGCGCCGACGACCAGCTCGCCGTTCTCGCGCGGCACCAGGTAGACGTGGCTGCCGCGCACGACCGCGCGGACGGTCCGGGACAGGAACGGCGCGAACGCGGGCGGCACGGTGAGCCGGAGCACCTGTCCCTTGACGGGGCGTACGGGCGGCAGGACCTCCGCGGGCACGCCCGCGAGCCGGCCGCTGAGGCTGCCTGCCGCCAGCACGACCTGCTCCGCCTCCAGGGCGGAGCCGTCGGCGAGCGTCACGCCCGTGGCCCGGTCCCGCACCACCGTCAGGCTCTCGGCGAGGCTCCGGTGGAAGACCACCCCGGCCCGCTCGCAGGCCGTGACGAGCGCGGCGGCGAGCCGGCGCGGATCGACCTGGTGGTCGCCGTCGACCCGCAGCCCGCCGCGCACGCCCGGTGCCAGCATCGGCTCAAGACGGCGGCAGTCGCGCCCGCTGAGCCACTCCGACTCCAGGCCGGAGCGGATCTGGAGGGCGTGCAGCTCCCGCAGATGGGCCCGGTCGTCGGCGTCGAGCGCGACGGCCAGCGTGCCGCAGGCGCGGTAGCCGACGTCGTGTCCTGTGGCCTCCTGGAGTTCGGCGACGAACGCGGGGTAGCGCTGCGCGGAGGCGAGGTTGAGGGCGAGCAGGGTCTCCTCGCCGTAGTGGAGTTCGGTGACGGCGGCGAGCATCCCGGCCGCCACCCGGGCGGCCCCGCCGCCCGGTTCGGGGTCCACGACCGCCGTGGACAGTCCGCGCTGCGCGGACCGCCAGGCCGTGACCAGGCCGATGATTCCGCCCCCGATGACGAGAACGTCCGATGTGCGGCATGTGCCGCGTGTACGCGACATGGGCGTCCAGCCCCTCCCTTCGCCGGCATGACCCGGATCAGGTTCGTACGGTCGGAGGCCGGTCAGCCTCCCTCTCAGCCCGGTGCGTCCGGGCTCCCGCGAGTGCTCTACGTTGACGGTCAGCCTAACCCCAGCCCCCGACGCCCAGTAAGGGAGCCTCACCCGTGGCTCGATCTCTCGACGGCCTCGTCCTCGCCCCCGTCGCCGACCAGGCCCCCGGTCAGGTCGGGACGCGTACCCGGTTCACGTACCACGAGGAGGACGGCAGCGTCTGGGCCGAGTACGCGGGCGGTGACGTGGTGCGGGGAAACCTCGTCGGCACGCGCGCGGGGGACCGGCTCGACTTCCGGTACGTGCAGTTGAAGCGGGACGGAACGACCTCTTCCGGGCATTGCGTCTCCCTCGTGGTGCAGCTGCCGGACGGACGCGTTCGACTGGAGGAGAGCTGGGCATGGGAGTCCCAGGAGGGCTCCGGTACCAGCGTCGTGGAGCAGCTGCCTTCCTGACGGTGCGTCAGATAGTTAAGGTGATCGAGTGAGCGAGCAGAAGCGGGAAGAGCAGCGGGTCGTCGTCGTGGGCGCCGGGATGGCGGGGGTGCAGACCGCCGTCGCCCTGCGCGAACAGGGCTTCACCGGACCGGTCACCCTCATCGGGGCCGAGCCCCACCAGCCCTACGACCGCCCGCCCCTGTCCAAGGCGGTCCTCCTCGGCAAGGCCGAGGACTCGGCCTTCGACGTCGACTTCGAGGCGCTCTCCATCGAGCTGCGGCTCGGCCTCGACGTGACCGGCCTGCGCGCCGAGGACCACGAGATCGACACGGAGGCCGGACCCGTCCGGTACGACGTCCTGGTCCTCGCCACCGGCGCCGAACCGGTCACCCTGCCCGGCACCGAGGGCGTGCCCGGGGTCCACCTGCTGCGCACCCTGGACGACGCGGCACGGCTCAAGCCCGTCCTGGAGCGCCGCCACGACATCGTGGTCGTCGGCGCCGGATGGATCGGCGCCGAGTTCGCCACCGCCGCGCGCGAGGCGGGGTGCGCGGTCACCGTCGTCGAGGCCGCCGACCACCCGCTCGCCGGCGCGCTGCCCACCGAGGTCGCCGCACCCATGGCGCGCTGGTACGAGGAGAGCGGCGCCGAACTCCTCACCCACGCGCGCGTGGAGTCCGTCGAACCCGGCACGGTCGTCCTGGCCGACGGCCGGCGGCTGCCCGCGGACGCGGTCGTCGTCGGCATCGGCGCCCGGCCCGCCACCCGGTGGCTCACCGGCTCCGGCATCGCCCTCGGCGCGGACGGCTCCGTCACCGCCGACGACCGGCTCCGCACCTCCCTGCCCGACGTGTACGCCGTCGGCGACTGCGCCTCCTTCCCCTCCGCCCGCTACGGCGCCCGGCTCCTCGTCCACCACTGGGACAACGCCCTCCAGGGCCCCCGGACCGTCGCGGCCGACATCGTCGGCGAGGCCCCCCGGGCCTACGACCCGGTGCCGTACTTCTGGTCCGAGCAGTTCGGCCGGTTCGTGCAGTACGCCGGCCACCACAGCCCGGCCGCCGCCCTGGTCCGACGCGGTGACCCGGCCGACGCCTCCTGGTCCGCCCTCTGGCTCGACGACGGCGTCCTCGTCGCCCTGCTCGCCGTCGGCCGCCCCCGCGACCTGGCCCAGGGCCGCAAGCTGATCGAGTCCGGCGAGCGCCTCGACCCGGGCCGCGCCGCCGACCCGTCCGTCCCCCTGAAGGCGGCGGTCGTCTGAGGGCCGACCGGCTCCGATCCGCCGGACGGCCCCGGCCCGACTACCGACTGTCAGCCCGGGATGGCAGGCTTGTTCCCGTGACCGAGATTGACGCAAAGACCGATGCTCTCGTCCCCGCCTGGCTCTACCTCCCCGACATCGCGGAAATGCTCGATGTCGAGGTGACGCGCGTGCGGCAGCTGGTCAAGGAGGGCCAGCTCATCGCCGTACGACGCGGCGAGAACAAGGCGCTCCAGGTGCCCGCCGCCTTCATCGACGGCGACAAGGTGGTCAAGGGCCTCTCCGGGACCCTGACCCTCCTGAAGGACGACGGCTTCAGCGACGAAGAGATGCTGGAGTGGCTCTTCACTCCCGACCCGACCCTGCCGGGCACGCCCGCGCAGGCCCTCAGCGAGAATCGCGGCACGGAGGTGAAGCGCCGCGCCCAGGCGCTCGCCGTCTGACGCACACGCACCGAAGACACCACAGGAGGCCCCTGGGGGCCGGGCCCGCCCGGCTCCCTCGGACCGCCGCACCCGACGGGGGGAACCACCCATGTCCACGCCTCGCGCGCAGCTCGCCGACGCCCGGCTCTACCTCTGCACGGACGCCCGCAAGCGCCAGGGGGACCTGCCGGCCTTCCTCGACGCCGTGCTCTCCTCCGGTGTGGACATCGTGCAGCTCCGCGACAAGGGCATGGAGGCCGGTGAGGAGCTGGAGTACCTCGCCGTCTTCGCCGAGGCCTGCCGCCGGCACGGCAAGCTCCTCGCGGTGAACGACCGGGCCGACGTCGCCCACGCCATCGGCTCCGACGTGCTGCACCTGGGCCAGGGCGACCTGCCCGTGCCCGCCGCCCGGAAGATCCTCGGCGAGGGAGTGCTCGTCGGCCGGTCCTGCCACGCCGAGTCCGAGGTGGACGCGGCCGCCGCCGAGCCGGGCGTGGACTACTTCTGCACCGGCCCCTGCTGGCCCACCCCCACCAAGCCCGGGCGGTACGCCCCCGGCCTCGACCTCGTGCGGTACACGGCCGCCCTGGAGCAGGACCGTCCCTGGTTCGCCATCGGCGGCATCGACGAGTCCACCCTCGACGAGGTCCTGGAGGCGGGCGCCCGCCGCATCGTCGTCGTCCGCGCGATCACCGAGGCCGACGACCCCGCCGCGGCCACGGCCCGCCTGGCCAAGCGCGTCCGCGAGCGCTCCGCGTAGCGCGGCCCCCCCCGTGACGCCCCGATGGGCGTCAGGGAAACCCTGTCCGAACGGCGTCCAAAAAGGTGTCCACGACTCGGACACCACTTCGTGGGCCGCGGCACCCCGTCTAACCTGCCGGTATGGCCCTAGGTACCGCTTCCACCCGCTCGGACCGCGCACGCACGGTCCGCGAGATCCTCGAGTCCGGCAAGCCGTCGTACTCGTTCGAGTTCTTCGCGCCCCGGACGGAGAAGGGTGAGCGGAGCCTCTGGAACGCCCTGCGCCGCGTCGAGGCGGTCGGCCCGAGCTTCGTCTCCGTGACCTACGGGGCCGGCGGTTCCACGCGTGGCGGCACCGTCAAGGCCACCCAGAAGATCGCCGGGGACACCACCCTCACCCCCGTCGCCCACCTCACCGCCGTCGATCACTCGGTGGCCGAGCTGCGCAACGTGCTCGGCCAGTACGCCGACGCCGGCATCCGCAACATGCTCGCGCTGCGCGGCGACCCGCCGGGCGACCCGCTGGGGGAGTGGATCGAGCACCCGGAGGGCGTCCGGTACGCCGCCGACCTCGTGCGGCTGATCAAGGAGTCCGGCGACTTCTGCGTGGGCGTCGCCGCCTTCCCCGAGATGCACCCGCGGTCCACCGACTGGGACACGGACATTCGTCACTTCGTGGACAAGTGCCGGGCCGGGGCGGACTACGCCATCACCCAGATGTTCTTCGATCCCGAGAACTATCTGCGGATGCGCGACAGCGTGGTGAAGGCCGGCTGCGAGACGCCGATCATCCCTGAAGTCATGCCCGTTGTTAACGTGAAGACCCTCGACCGGCTGCCCCAGCTGAGCAACGCTGTCTTCCCGTCGGATGTGAAAGACCGCATCCTCGCCGTCAAGGACGATCCAGCCGCTGTACGCTCCATTGGCATCGAGTTCGCGACGGAGTTCTGCGCGCGTCTGCTCTCCGAGGGTGTCCCCGGACTGCACTTCATCACGCTGAACACCTCCACCGCGACGCTGGAGATCTACGAGAATCTCGGACTGCACGTGCAGTCGTGACCGGCGTACCCGCCCCAGACCCGCGGCGGTGGCCGTAGGAGAGGGGCGGGCATGGGGTGGACGGTCCTCTACATCGCGTTCGGTGTCGTCGCGTTGTGGCTGCTGGGTGAGGTCCTCCTGCAGTACAAGGCGAGGCTGCGCTGGCGCGTGCTCGCCTTCTGCGGCTTCCTCGGGGTCGTCCTCGGTGTGCTGATGCCGTCCGTCGCGGTGATCATCGTGGGCGCGGTGGCCTTCGCCGTCGGCCAGACCTATGTGACGCTCTCCTTCCGGCGCGGCTTCTCCACCGGCTGGGCGATCGGCGGCAGCCCCGGCGCGAGCCGCCGCCGCAAGTCCGGCCCGCCCGCCGAGGCGGGCGGCCCCACGCTGGAGGTCAGCGACCTCTCCTACGAGCCGGTCGACCCCGCGTACGCCGCGTCGCACGACGACGGGACGCCCGGCGAGTCGCAGGCCGGGACGACCGCCGTCTACGAGCCCCAGCCGATGCCCGAGGACACCGGCCAGTACGGCGTCTACACCCCCGCGTACGACCACGCGCAGGCCCACTCCGAGACCCCGCAGCACTCCTACGGGGGATACGACGGCGGCTACGGCGGCTACGAGCAGCACCCGGGGTACGGCCAGCAGCCCTCCTACGACTACGGCGACGGCCAGCAGCAGTACGCCGCCTACTCCGACCCGTACATCGGCCCCGGCACGGACGGCCAGCAGTACGCCGCGTACGACTACGGCACCGGCGGCCAGCAGTCCTACGCGGACCCGTACGCGCCTTCCTACACCTACGACACGCCGCCCGGCGGGGTGTGGGTGCCGCAGCAGCGGGACGGCGAGCAGCCCGCCCAGCCGCCGCAGCAGGGCCAGGAGTACTACGGCTACGACAACGACCAGCAGCAGTACCGGTACTGACGCGCCACGGCGCTCCTACTGAGAGCCGCGGAAGTCGTCGCCCTCCACGATCAGGCCGGCGACCAGCGCGCCCGACATGCCCGCGTGGGCGAGCCCGCCGCCCGGGTGCGACCAGCCGCCCGCGAAGTACAGGCCCGGCAGCGAGGAGCGGTTGGCCGCCGGGAGGTACCGGCCGCGGCCGCCCGCGAGGGCGGGCCCGGGGACCTCGGCGGCGCCCGTCTCGCGCAGGGTGTCCCCGGGGGTGCGGACCTCCTGCCAGAGCAGCCGCTCGCGGAGGTCCGGCACGGCGGACTCCGCCGCCGTCACCAGCTCCCCGGCGAGCGCCGCCCAGTCGTGCCCGGGGTACAGCTTCACCGTCGCGGAGAGCGTCACCGACTCGTGGTCGGCGTCGGGGCGCAGCGCCGGGTCGTCGGGCCGCAACACGGTCACCGTCGGCCGGTCCCCGGCCGCGTGGACCACCGTGCGGTGCGCGGCTCCCGGCTCGCGCGCCCCGCGCAGGGCCAGACAGACCGTCAGCCGGCCCGTCGTGTCGGTCTGGTACGACGGCCAGTCGTCCTGGCGCTCCCAGGTGACGACCTGCTCGCCGTAGAGCGCGGGCAGCGGCGCCCCGGCGACCACGTGGTCGGCCGCCACGCTCTCGCCTCCCGCCAGCTCGACCCCCGCCGCCCGGCCGTCCTTCTCCACGATGCCCGTGACGGCGGAGTCGAAGACGAACTCCACCCGCCGCTTCAGGCACCGCTGGTACACCGCGTCCGCCAGGGCCCGGATGCCCCCGCTCACGTACCAGGACCCGAAGGTCTGCTCCATGTACGGCAGGACGGCGGCCGAGGCGGGGGCGCTGCCCGGATCGAAGCCGTACGCCCACGCGTACGAGTCGAGGAGGGCGACGAGCCGGGGGTCGCGCAGCTCCCGCGCGCCGACCTGCGCGAGCGTGGTCGTGGGCCGCCGCAGCAGGCCCGCCTTGAGCGCCGGGTACGGCTCCCGGGCGAGCGGGGCGGTGTCGGCGGCCTGCGGCTCCTCCAGGAGGGGGCGGCGGGTGCGGTCCCAGGCCTCACGGGCCCGGACCAGGAAGTCGCCCCACCGCTCGCCGGCGCCCGCGCCGAGCGCCGCGTCGAGCGCGGAGACCGTGCCCGCCCGCGAGGCGTTCGGCAGGTCCACGCGGGTGCCGTCGGCGAAGACATGACGGCTCGCCGGGTCGACCTGGGCCAGCTCGACGAGCTCCTCCAGGGGCTCCTTGCCGGTCTTGACGAACAGATCGCGGTAGACCGCCGGCAGGTGCAGCAGGCCGGGTCCCGTGTCGAAGCCGAACCCGTCCCGCTCGAAGCGGCGCACGGCACCGCCGTACGTCCCGCCGCGCTCATACACCGTCACCCGGTGGCCCGCCACGGCCAGCCGGGCGGCCGCCGCCATGGCGCCCATCCCGGCGCCGATCACCACAATCCGTGCCATGTCAGGGACCCTATCGGCCGCCACCGACAGCCCCGTTCGCGCCCCGGCCGGTCGGCGTGGACGGCCTCGGGAGGCCTCGGCCGGTCAGTCGGGCGGGACCGGGCTCCGGGTCTCGGCGGCCAGCCGGCGTTCCTCCCGGCGCTGTGCCCTGCGCCGCAGGAAGCGGCGGATGCTGTGGGCGAGGAAGAACAGTATGACCAGCCCGAGCAGGAGCAGGACGGCCGCGATGATCGCCGCCGCCTCGGGGTTGAATATGGCGAACGTGATGATCCCGGCGACGCCCAGGTCCTCCGCGGTGCTCATGGCGATGTTGGAGAACGGTTCGGGCGAGGTGTTGATCGCCATCCGGGTCCCGGCCTTGACGAAGTGGCTCATCAGGGCGGTCGAACCGCCGACGGCGCCCGCCGCCAGGTCGGAGAGCGAACCGGACTGCCCGGCCAGCAGGGCTCCGACCACGGCTCCGGCGACCGGGCGGATCACCGTGTGGACGGAGTCCCAGACGGAGTCGACGTACGGGATCTTGTCCGCCACCGCCTCGCAGAGGAACAGCACCCCGGCGGCGATCAGGACGTCGGTGCGCTGCAGCGACTCGGGCACCTCGTCGGTGAGACCGGTCGCGCCGAAGACGCCGAGCAGCAGGACCACCGCGTACGCGTTGATCCCGCTCGCCCAGCCGCTGGTGAAGACCAGGGGGAGTACGGACACGTCCGCGATCGTAACCAGCTCTGAGTATCCGTACCTAGGTGTCGAGATGAGTAGGGATGCGGATGGGCTCCGACCTGCGCGGAGGAGAGAGTGGTGTCCACGGAAGGGGCGCGGCTCCGGGACCGCCGACACGGGGTGGCGGAACGGGGCCGCGCGCCTGCCGGCACGGGGGTGCACGGGGGTACGGGGGTGCACGGGGGTGCACGGGGGTGCACGGGGGTGCACGGGGGTGCAGGGAACGCGAACGGCGAGGCTCGGGGGGATCGAGCCTCGCCGTTCGTCGTGTGCGGTGCGCGCGGTGTCGCGCCTCCGGTGCCTAACGCCCGCTCACGCGCCCGTGCAGCAGCCGGGACAGGGCGCTGTGGACGTCGTCCAGCGAGCGCTCCCGCTGGAAGGCCTGCCAGTCGAGTGCGGCCACCAGGACCATCCCGACCAGGGCCGCCGCCGTGAGCGGGATGTCGATCTCCTCGCTCAGCTCGCCCTCCTCGACGCCCTGCCGCAGGACGCCCTCCACCACCGCGACCGCCTGCTGGCGGACCACCAGGAGCGTCGAGTTCCAGGCGCGGTTGGTGCGCCAGAGCTCGGCCACGTACAGCTGGGTGAAGGCCGGGTAGCGGTCGATGAAGACGAGACCCGCCCGGATCATCGCGTCGAGCGCGTCGACCCGGTTCCCGCCCTGTCGCTCCGTCTCCTCGGCCGCCTCCCGCAGGGAGGCGGTGAGCAGGCCGACGCCGTGCCGCAGCAGCTCCTCGAAGAGCTCGGTCTTGCTCTTGAAGTTGTAGTAGACCGTGCCCTTGGCGACCCCCGCGCGCTCCGCGATCTCGTCCACCGTCGTCGCCGAGAAGCCCTGCTCGGCGATGAGGGTGACGGCGGCCTCGTAGAGCTTCGCGCGCGTGGCCTGGCGTCTGGTGCTGCTGCTGTCCATGGGCTCGATTCTCACAGGTTCCGGGTGTCTCACAGGCTCAGATCGGGGTGCAGCCGGTCGAGCGTCCAGACCTGCTTGCGCCGGGCCGAGACGGCCGTCAGGGCGAGCGCCCCGAGCGTGAACGCGGCGAGCACCGCGCACGCCTGCCACACCGGTCCGATCCCGCCGCCCGAGATCAGCCGGCGCAGGGACTCGACCACGTAGCTCATCGGCAGGAAGGGGTGGATGGCGTTGAAGAAGCCGGGGCTCGTCTGCACCGGGTACGTGCCGCCGGCCGAGGTCAGCTGGAGCATCAGCACGGCGAGTACCAGGATCCGGCCCGCCGCGCCGAAGCGGGCGTTGAGCCACTGGATGATCGCGGCGAAGCAGCAGGTGACCAGGGCGAGGAAGCCGACCGTCCCGGCGGCCCTCGCCATCTGCAGACCGAGCCCCCAGTGCAGGACCGACATCAGCGCGGCGACCTGCAGCAGCCCGATGGCCGCGACGGGCAGCCAGCCGGCCAGCGCGATCCGCCAGGCGGAGGCGCCTGCGGCGAGCGCGCGCCGGTTGAGCGGCTGGATGAGCATGTACGCCACCATCGCGCCGACCCAGAGGGAGAGCGGGATGAAGTACGGGGCGAAACCGGTGCCGTAGTTGGGCGCCTTGTGGAGCGACTGGGAGGCCAGCTCGACGGGGTCCGCCATGACCTCCGTACGCCGGTCGCGCTCGTCCTTGTCGTAGTCGGGGATCTTGGTGACCCCGTCCTTCAGGCCGGTGGCCAGCTCGCCCGAGCCGTCGGCCAGCTTGAACAGGCCGCCGTCGAGGTCGCCGGCGCCCTTCTTGAGCTTGCCGACGCCGGTGTCGAGGCTCGCCGAGCCGCCCTTGGCGCTGGTCAGGCCCGTGTGGAGCTCGTCGGCGCCCTTGGCGACCTTCTGGGCGCCCTCGTTCAGCTTGTTGATCTTCTTGACGGCGCCCTCGAGGTCGTCGTCGAGGTTCGGGGCGGCCTTGACCACCTCGGCGGAGTGCTTCTGGACATCGGCGAGCCGCGCGTCCAGCTTCTTCAGGTCGCCGTCGCTGTCCTTGGTCAGCTCGTGGAGGTCGTCGGCGATCTTCGCCACGTCGTTCGCCGAGACCTTGGCCTCCTTGAGGACCTCGCAGGCCTTGGCGTCGGGCAGCAGCGCGTCCACGCAACTCTTCTTGTGGAGCGCCTCCAGCTTGTCGTCGGCCAGGTGCGCGGCGCTCCGGGCGAGCGGGGCGCGCCGGACCACGTCGGCCAGGTCGTTGCGGACCGCCGTGGCCGCGTCGCCGACCAGCCGGGCGGTGTCGCCGATCGCCTTGCCGTTGTCCTTCAGGTACGGGCGGACCTTGGCGGCCGTTCCGTTGACCTTGTCGGCGAGCTCCTTCGTACCGGCGGCCACCTGCCGGGAGCCGGTCTCGAGGCGGCCCGCGCCCTCGTCGAGCTTCTTCAGGCCGCCCGCCAGGTTTCCACTGCCGGTCTTGGCGTCCTTCAGCCCGTCGGCCAGGTCCTTGGAGCCCTTCTTGGCCTTGTCCACGCCGTCCTTGACGTCACCCGCGCCCTTGGCCGCCTCCGCGGTGGCCTCGTGGATGTCCGAGAAGGAGATGAAGATCTTGTCGAGGAAGGAGCGCGAGGACTTCGTCGAGGCGGCGGTGCGGACCTCGGAGAAGACGGTCCGCGAGATCTGCCCGACGATGTAGTTGTTGGCGTCGTTCGTACGCACCTGCAGCGCGCCGGTCTCGGGCGAGTCGCCCGAACTGGAGGCGATCCGGGAGCTGAAGTCGCCGGGCATGGTCAGCGAGAGGTAGTACGTCCCGTCCTCCACGCCCTCGCGCGCCTCGGCGTCACTCACCTGGTGCCACTCGAAGACCTTGCTGTCCAGCAGGGACTCGGTGATGTCGGCGCCCGCGGTGATCTTCTTGCCGTCGGCGGTGGCGCCCTTGTCCTCGTTGACGAGCGCGACGGGTATCCGGTCGAGCCTGCTGTACGGGTCCCAGAAGGACCAGAGGTACAGCGCGCCGTACAGCAGCGGCAGCAGCAGGATCGCGACGAGCGCGGCGCGCGGCAGCTTCCCCCTGCCGAACCGCTTCAGCTCAAGCGCGGCGAGCCTCGGCGAGCGCATCGGCTTCCCCCTCCTCGGTCATGTCTTCGTCGGTGTCTTCGGCGTCTGCCGTGTCTGCCGCGTCTGCCGCGTCTTGCGCCTCTTCGGCGGCTACGTCGTCTGCGGTGTCTTCGGCGTCTTCCGTGCCGGTGGGCTCCGGGGCTTCCTCGGTCGCCGTGGCGTCCGCCGCTCGCGGTGCCGTGGTGATCGTCAGGGCGTCCGCGGGGGCCTCGCTGCACACGGCGAGCACGGTCGTGCCCGCGTCGGCGATCGAGCGCAGGAGCTTCCATGCCTCGGCGCGGTCGGCGGCCGAGAGCTTGAGATCGGTGTCGTCGAGGGCGAGCAGCCGGGGGCGGCCGATCAGGGCCAGGGCCACGGACAGGCGCAGGGCCTCAAGACGCTCCAGGTCGCGTACGGAGGTCCGCTCGGCCTTCGGCAGCGTGTCCAGGTCGAGCCCGGAGGCCTCCAGGGCCGCCTCGATCCGCGCCTTCGTGGCGGCCGCGCGCTCGGCCGGCGGCCGGAGCAGGGCCCGGACGGCGCCGTCGTAGCGGCGCTGCAGCAGGGCGCGCTCGCGCAGGTGCTCGGCGACGGTGAGGGCCGGGTCGAGGTCGCTGACCCCGGGCACCGGGCCGAGCGCGCTGATCCGGCGCACGGCGGCCATCCGGCGGGGCAGCGGGAGCCCGGCGACCTCGGCGTGCCCCTCCTGGGGCTTCATCCGGCCGGTCAGCGCGAGCAGCAGGCAGGTGCGGCCCGATCCCGACGGGCCCTCGATCGCGACGAGCGCACCGGGTTCGGCCCGGAAGGCCACCTCGCGGAAGACCCAGCCGCGCGGCCCCTTCAGCCCGAATCCGTCCGCGACGACGGCGGCGCCGTGCGGCTCCTCCGGCTTCGCATCCACCGGTCCACCCCCCACATTCCCCACTTTTGAACTGACCAGTCAGTGCAAAAACTTACCCCTGGATCGGCGATCTCGGCAAAACCGCAGGTCAGCGCGATTGTCAGTGGTGGCCTTCAGGATGGACACATACGGACACCGAGCCGTCACACGACGACAGGAGGCACGTCATGAACAGCTCCTCCGCAGCCGTCCACCCCGTGCTGCGCCGCCAGACCGCGCCGCCCGCCGCCCTCGATCTGCTCGCCCAGGCCCGCGCCGGACTCGACGAGGCCGCGAGCCTCGACCGGTCCAACGAGCGGTACGCCACCGCCCACCTCGCCGCCCTGCGCACCGCCGCCGCCGTGCTCGCCGTCCGCGGCCGGCCCGAGACCAACCCCCGCAAGAGGACCCGGATCCGCAGCGCCTGGGAGGTGCTGCCCGAGATAGCGCCGGAGCTCACCGAGTGGAGCGCCCTGTTCGCCTCCGGCGCCGCCCGACGGGCCCGGGCCGAGGCGGGCATCCCGGGCGCGGCGACCCCGCGGGACGCCGACGACCTCGTCCGGGACGCCGAGATGTTCCTGCGGCTCGTCGAGCGCCTCCTCGTCCTCCAGCCCGTACTGCCCCGCCGGCGCGAAGCCGGGGAGGCCGCCGGGTGAGGGGCGGTTGAGCGGGGGACCGCGCGCGAGGCCATAGGGTGGGAGGCGTTCGTACACCGTCACCGAGGAGTCAACAGCCGTGTCGGACCCTTCCCCTGTCTTCGGTCGAGAGGCGTCGTCGCGCCCGTCGCGCGCCTCCCTTCGTACGGCCGTCGTCTGGGACGTCCTCAAGGACGCCCTCGACCGCCGGGTCAAGGCCACCGGGAAGGACTGCCTCGATGTCCTCGACACCGGCGGCGGCTCCGGCAACTTCGCCGTCCCGGTGGCCCGGCTCGGCCACCGGGTGACGGTCGTGGACCCCAGCCCCAACGCCCTCTTCGCGCTGGAGCGCCGGGCCGCCGAGGCCGGCGTCGCCGAGCGGGTCACCGGCGTCCAGGGCGACATCCACGGCCTCTTCGACGTGGTCGGCCGCGACGGCTACGACGTGGTGCTCTGCCACGGCGTCCTGGAGTACGTCGACGACCCGGCCGAGGGCGTACGGAACGCGGCCGCCGCGCTGCGGGACGGCGGCGCGCTCAGCCTGCTCGCCGCGGGCGTCGGCGGCGCCGTGCTCGCCCGTGCGCTGGCCGGACACTTCACCGAGGCCAGGAACGCTCTCGGAGACCCGGACGGCCGCTGGGGCGACGGCGACCCGGTGCCCCGGCGGTTCACCGCCGACCAGCTCACCGAGCTGGCCGGCGCGGCCGGTCTGGACGTCGGTGCGGTGCACGGCGTACGGGTCTTCGCCGACCTGGTCCCCGGTGTCCTGGTCGACACCGAGCCCGGTGCGGCGGACGCCCTGCTCAAGCTGGAGGCCGCCGCGGCGGAGCTGCCGTCGTTCCATGCCATCGCCACCCAGTTGCACCTCCTGGGTGAGAAGCGCGCCTGACACCCCCGGGTGGCGCGCTGATCAGCGGCGCAGCCGCACATGGAGTACGCCACAGAACCTCCGGTCGACGGCTTTGCCCCGTATGATCGGGGGACACGATCCGGCATGACGGGCAAGGTGCTGGGGAATCAACGCCTCAGCAAACCGACCGCGTGGCGGCCCGGATTGGCGAATAGGCGTTGAGGGCGGGTTTCACGGGGGCGAATCCCTGCCTATCCTGAAAGGGCCGCATCCCGGTCGCCCCCGCGACCGACGACTAGGAGGACTCCGTGCCGCTCTCGGAGCACGAGCAGCGAATGCTCGAGCAGATGGAGCGAGCGCTGTACGCCGAAGATCCCAAGTTCGCGACAGCGCTCGAGGGAAGCGGGCTGCGTACGTACACCCGGCGACGGGTCTACCAGGCAGTCGCCGGCTTCCTGGTGGGTATCGCGCTCCTCATGGCTGGAATGGTCGCTCAGCAGTGGTGGATCAGCGTGGTGGGGTTCCTCGTCATGCTGGGCTGCGCGGTGATGGCCGTCACCGGATGGCGCAAGGCGCCCAAGCCGGGTGAGCAGCAGCAGGCGAGCGGCGGGGAGGCGGCCGGTGGCCGTCGTACCCGACAGCGCCGCTCGATGATGAACCGTATCGAGGAGCGGTGGCAGCGCCGCCGCGACGAGCAGCAGGGCGGCGGCCACTGACGCCGCGCCGAGGGCCCTGCCCCTGACAGGTGGTAACCGAGCGAGCCCCGTGGGCCCGGTACGCGACAGCGCGGGCCCGGCCCCCCGGGGGCGGCGCAGGAAACCCTACCCCCCCCCCCCCCGGCCCCCCCCCAACCCCCCGCCCCACCCCACG
>NZ_JBEZNQ010000033.1:0-91846 GCF_040653315.1 Streptomyces sp. NPDC047981
GCCGTGATCACGCTGCGCGCGGGGGAGGAGTGGACAGAGGATGCGCGCTTCCTCCTAGTTGAGGCCGCCCAACACGGGCACGGCGACGCCCGACGTACGGGGGCGCAGCGCCGGGGCCGTACCGCCGCTCGGACGGTTCTGGTACGCGACCATGCGGGCGCCCCAATTGTGGTGGCGGCGGCTGATCGGCAACACGGGCTCCCGGTCCGTCTTCTTCCAGAACGCGGTCCGGATCAGCCTGGCCCTGGCGGCCGCCCGGGTCGTCGCCGGCCTGGATACCCTCCCGCACGGGTTCTGGGCCATGCTCGCCACGCTGAGCCTGACCCGGACCACCCTGGACGCGACACGGACCAGCATCCGGCAGGCGCTGACCGGGACGCTCATCGGGGCGCTGTGCACCGCCGGGATCCTCGCCCTGGTCGGCACGGACACCACGGTCTACGCGGCCGTCCTCGTACCGCTGCTGCTGATCACGTTCACCGTGGGGCCGGTGAAGGGCATCGGCTGGGCCCAGGCGTTCTTCGCGATCGTGGTCTCCCTGGTCTTCGCGCAACTGGCGCCCGCGACATGGGAGCTGGCGGAGGTCCGGCTGCTCGACGTCCTCATCGGCAGCACCGTCGGTGCCGTGTTCGGCCTGCTGGCCTGGCCGCGCGGCGCACACCGGGAGGTACGGCAGTCCAGCGCCGCGCTGCTCCGGTCGGCCGCAGAGACCGTCGTGGCCACGGCCTCGACGATCGCGGCGGGCGGCGTGCGCGACCCGGCCGACCCGCTTCGCCACGCCTCACTGCGCCGCACCCTCGTCCTTGCCGAGTCGGCCTACGCCCAGTTCCAGGCCGAACCCCGGGTGCGGGCGCCCGTGGACCAGGCGCGGCCCACCGACTGGCAGGCCGTCCTGCTGACCGGGCACCACGCGCTCTGGGGCGCCGACCGGCTGCTCGTCCCACCGCCCGATCCCCGCGGCGGGACGCCCGGGCCCGTCTCCGTACCGCCGCTCGATCCGGCGGCGGCCGCCGCGCTGACCCGGCTCGGCGACCGGGTCGCGGGCCGGATGCTGCTGCTCGCCACCCGGCTGGAGTCGCCCGACGAGGCCCCCGACGCGCCGGACGCCGCGCCCGCGCCGTCCCCACCCGTAGGGGCCCCGGGCCGCTACTACGCGGCGGAGACCTGGCTCGACGCCCTCCTCACCGACCTGGGCCGGATCACGGACGCCGCCGGCGCGGGCCCTCGCGGAACCCCGTGACCCGCGACCGGAACGAACCGCTCAGATCCCCTTCACCTTCGCGCTCGCCGAGAGCTCGTAGACCAGGGTGACCGTACGGCGGCCGCCGGGGCCGAGCGGGACGTCCCAGCGGGCGATGCCGTCCGCGTCGACCGTGTCCGGAGCCGGGGAGCAGGCGTCCTTCCGCAGTTGGACCTCCACCGCCGACACCTCGGAGACCGGGATCCGCTCCCGCACGACGACCACCCGCTCGCCCTGCTCGCCGGGTGCGGAGAACCGCGACAGGTGCAGCCGGACCGTGCGCGTCACCACGGTCCGCTGGGTGAGCCCCGTGGTGTCGCGGGACTCCTCGGTCTCCCGGACCACCCTGTGGTCGTCGCGGCTGCCGAACGCCAGCTCGACGGGGGCGCCGGGGGCGGTGAAGTCCAGGGTGCCGCGCCCCGTGAAGCCGCCGCCGCGGACCAGGTCCACCGGCCCGGCGAGCAGCGCGTGCCCGGAGCCGTTGTCGAACCGCACCACCTGGGTGACCAGCGGGGACAGCTCCGGAGAGCAGGCGTACTCATGGCGCGGGGCGGTCGTGAACGAGGAGAGCGGCAGGCGGTGGGCCCGACCGTCACCGGCCACCGTGACCGGCGCGGGAGCCCGCAGCACCCGCGTCTCGCCGCCGTCGTCCACTCCTGGCAGACCGAGCACCGGGGCCGGTCCGAGCGTCGCGATCTCCTCCTCGCGCAGCTCGACGTCGACCGCGCGCCGTTCCGCCGCCGAACGGTCCTTGAGGGTCAGCCGGTCCTCGCCCAGGCGCGGCGGATCGGTCGCGAGCGCCGAGCGGGCCGTCGACAGGGTGAGTCGTACGTCCGACCAGTCCTCCCCGGTGCGCTGCCACACGATCGCGTCGGTCTCCAGCGTCAGCGCGTCGCCGTCGAGCACCGCACGGTACGCGGGCCGCCACAGCGCGCAGGGCGTGAGATGGCTCAGACGTACGCCGACCGGCCCCGCCGCGTCCGTCTCCAGCGTCAGCTCGACATGGCCGACGAGCTCGACGGGTTCGTCGTCGGCGAGGTCCATCGCCCGTGCGACAGAGCCGAGTTCCACGCTGATCTCGGCCAACCGGACCTCGGCGGTACGGAGTTCCTCGCCGCAGGAGTCCCGGTCGCCGTCCACCCGGTCCAGCTCGCGGGCCCAGCGGTCCCGTTCGCTCTCTCCGAAGCCCGCGCCCTCGGCGATCTCCCGCAGCAGATCCGCGGCGAGGCGGCCGAGCAGGTCGAGGCGGGTGCGGAGCCGGTCGCGCCGGCGTGCCAGGCCTACCCGTTCCTCTTCGAGGGCGTGCGCGCGCCGGCGCAGCGGCGAGTCGTCGTCGGTGGGCGGCTGCGGGCCGCGCGGGGTCCAGGCGCGGACCAGCCGTACATCGAGCACGGTCGCTCCATGATCGGCCGTCAGCTCGGCGTGCAGGGTCCGGTCGACGGCGAGCGCGCCGACCGGACCGAGCCGCAGACGGTGGACACCGGCGGACAGGTCGAGCACGGTGGCGCGTTCGACCAGGGCGCGGTCCTCGAGGCAGGTGACCGCGGTGACGGGCAGGGCCGTCGGCTCCGGGGTCGTGGACGCCGGATCCGTGGACCGCGGGGCAGGGGAGATCGGGGCCGTGGACATGGGTGCGTCAGCTCCTGCGGTTTCCGCCGACCAGGGCCTTGCCGGTCGGGATGCGGATCTCGTAGCCGCCTTCGAGGGCGGCGGTGGCCCCGGCGGGCAGGTCGAGCCGCCACACCCGGGTGCCCGGCGCGTGGCGGTCGGGCCCGGAGTCGGCTTCGGGCGTCGTCCAGTCGGCGCGCTCCTCGACCCGGACGTCAGGCTCGGAGGTGACCGGGACACGCTCGCGCACCTCCACGGTGACCGGCCGCGCGAGCGCGTTGGCCAGCTCCACGTGGACGCGGGTGTCGAGCACCGTGGTGGTGTTGCGCAGACCCGCGGTCGACTCGCGCAGCTGGGTGCGGCGGGTCACCCGGATGCCCTCGGCGGGACCGAGACCGACCCGCCGCACACCGCCGGGGGCGAGCGTCGGCAGCGCGGTGGTGAGGAGGAAGTCGTCGTCGACGGTGACCTCGACAGGGCCGGCCAGGAGAGCCTGGTCGGTGGCGTTGGAGAGCACGAGCGTCGCGTACACGGTCTGCTGCACGGACGGCACGGCGAGGTACTCGGTGCGCAGACCGACCGGGATCTCCCCGATGGTGACGGTGTGCCAGGTGCCGTCCGAGGGAATGTCGGCGCGGGCGGCGGCGTCGAACCGGTGGTCGAACGAGCCCGCCGACTCCCGGGGCCGCACCGCGTGCCCGGGAAGCGGCAGCGAGGCCACCGCCTCGGCGCGGCGGCGGTGCTCGACGGCCACCGGATCGAATCCGGAGTCGGGGAACAGCCGGCCCCGGCGCCCGCCCGGCTCCTCGGGTCCGCTCAGCACGAGGGCGGCGTAGTCGAGTTCGTCGCCGCTCGGCTGCGGCGGCCCTACGGGCAACCGCATCGGCGGGGCCGAGCGCTCCGCGCCCGCCAGGTCGTCCATGTCCTCCGCGCGCGACACGGCCCGCGCACCGGTACGTGCCCTCGCGCCCGGACGCCCCCCGGGCTCCTGCGGCCTGTACGGCTGCGCCGGCGCCGGCATCGGGGCGCCGTACGAGGCGCTCGGCGGCGGAACGGCGCCGGGCGTCGGGAGGGCCCCCGTGGGTGCGCCGAAGCCCTGCGGTGCGGGCGGTGGCGGTGGCGGCGGTACGGGAGTGGGCGGCGCGCCGCCCGCCGCGACGGCCACGGCCCCGGCGACACGGGAGGATTCAGGGGCGGGCCCGGCCGCGTCGAAACCGGTGAACAGGTCGGCGAGGCCGGCGGGGGGCTCGCGCCAGCCGGACGGCGCGGGGGCGGCCTGACGGCGCCCGATCCGGACCGAGCGGAGCCGCGGCAGATCGGTACGGCGCCGCAGATCGGCGGTGGCCAGGGCGAGCCGTACGCCCGTCCAGTCCTCACCGGTCCGCTGGGCCACCGACGCGCGCAGCACCAGGCGGCCGCTGCCGTCTCCCTGACGGTGCGTGAGCCGGTACGTCGGCACCCAGACCGCGCCCGGCACCCCGTACTCCACCTCGACCTCCACCTCGCCCTCGGCCGTGCCGTCGAGCGTCAGGAGCGCGCCGACCGTGGTCTGCACGTGCTGCTGCGGGGCGTCGGTGGAGGCGCGGGCCTCCCGGTCGTAGGCGACGTCGAGAGCGTGCTCGGCCTCGCGCACCGCCTGCTCCAGCTCGGCGAGGCGAGCGTGCAGCCCCGCCAGCCGCTCGTCGACGAAGTCGGCCAGCTCCAGCCACGCCTCGACCGGGGTGCGACGGTGCTGCGGGTCGTCCCGCTTGCGGGCGGGGGGCACCGGCCGGAGCGCCGTGACCTCCGCGATCAGGCCGAGCTGCCGGTCCCGGCGGGCCTCGGCCCGCGTGCGCGCCTCCCGCAACCGCTCGACCTCACGCCGCACGTCGTCGGGGATCCCCGCGCCGACGGGCTCCGCCTCGATCTCGACACGCGCCTCCGTGACGCGCACCCCGGGCGCGCCGAGGACCCGGGCCCGCAGCGAACCGGGGTCGAGCGAACGGGGCAGTCCCGTCACGAGCACCCGCCCGTCGGGCGGCACGCTGCCCCGGGCCAGGCGCAGACAGAGAGCCCCCTGCGCGTACATCACGACCGAATCGAGGGCCGAACCCCACCGCAGCGCCGTTCCCGCCTTCATGCTCCCCCGTCCCCCGAACCGTCCATGCCGAGCGAAGCCTATGCCGAGGGAGGCGCCGCGTCCCCCCTTAGTGCCCGCCGGACAGACCCTAAGCTGCCATCCGGTACCCGGACTCGACCCAGGAGCACACCTCATGCACGACCCCGCCCAGCCGCCCCCGTTTCCCGACGCCCGGCACCCGGACGTCTCACCCGCCCCCCACCCGCTGCTCGCACCGGTGGTCGGGCTGCTCGGGACCTGGGTGGGCGGGGGCCGGGGCGGATACCCGAGCCTCGAGGAGGAGTTCAGCTACGCGCAGCAGGTGACCTTCAGCCATGACGGGCGGCCCTTCCTCCAGTTCGAGGCGCGCGCCTGGCTGCTCGACGCCGCCGGTGAACCGCTGCGGCCCTCGGCCCGGGAGACCGGCTGGTGGCGGCTCCAGCCGGACGGCCGGGTGGAGGCGCTGATCACCCAGCCGACCGGCATCGCGGAGATCCTCGTCGGCGGCGCCGACGCGGGCACCGTCGAACTCTCCAGCCACCAGGTGGCGCTCACCCCCACGGCGAAGGAAGTGCGCGCCACCCGCCGCCGCTACACCCTGACGGCCGAGGGTTCCCTCGAATTCACCCACGACCTCGCGGCCGTCGGCCGACCCCTGCAACACCACCTCTCCGCCCGGCTGGTGCGGGCGGGCGACGTCACGTCGTAGGCCGCAGGAAGTCGGCGAGCCCTTCGAGCAGCCGGTCCACCTCGTCGGCGGTGTTGTAGGGGGCGAGGCCGACCCGGAGGGCCGGGCCCTCCAGCTTCAGGGCGGTGAAGGGCTCGTACGCGTAGAACTGGCCCGCCGTGGCCAGGACCGAGCGGGCGGCCAGGTGGATCTGCGCCTCGCGGGGGTCCCGGCCTTCGAGGGTCATCAGCAGGGTCGGGGTGCGGTCCTGGGCCTTCGAGTGCAGGGTCACTGCGTCGCCGAGGCCGCGTATCCCCTCCTCGAGCCGCGTGCGCAGGGCCAGTTCGTGCGCGTGCAGCGAGCCGAGGGAGGAGGTCAGGCGCTCGCGGCGCGAGGTGCCCGCGCCCGGGTCCACCGCCGCGAGGAAGTCCACCGCCGCCCGCGCGCCCGCGAGGATCTCGTACGGCAGGGTGCCGAACTCGAAGCGCTCCGGAACCGTGTCGGGGGACGGCAGGAGCTTGTCCGGGCGGAGGCTCTCCAGGACTTCGGGAGCACCGGTGAGCACGGCGCAGTGCGGGCCGAGGAACTTGTACGGCGAGCAGACGAACAGGTCCGCCCCCAGCGCCGGAACGTCCACCAGGTGGTGGGCGGCGTAGTGCACCCCGTCCACGTACAGCAGCGCGCCGACCTCGTGCGCCCGGTCCGCGATCCGGCGCAGCGGCGGCTTGGTGCCCAGGACGTTCGAGGCCGCCGTGACGGCGACGAGCCGCGTACGGGGCGACAGGACGCGTTCGTACGACTCCAGGTCGAGCTCGGCGGTCTCCGGCTCGATCTCGATCCAGCGGACCGTCGCTCCCGCGTGCTCCGCCGCCTGCACCCAGGGGCGGACGTTGCAGTCGTGGTCGAGACGGCTGACGACGATCTCGTCGCCCGCGCCCCAGCCCCGTGCGAGCACGCGGGCCGTGTCGTAGGTCAGTTGGGTGGCGCTGCGCCCGTGGACGATCGCGTCCGCGGGCATGTTCAGGAGGTCGGCGTAGGCGGCGCGGAACTCCGTCACGGAGCGCTCGGCGTTCAGCTCGGAGGGGCTGATCGTGCCGCGGTTGGAGAGGGGGCCGGTCAGCGTCTCGGCGATGGCCTCGCCGACGGGGCGGGGGGTCTGTGTGCCGCCCGGACCGTCGAAGAAGGCGAGTCCGTGGTCGAGGGAGGGGAAGTGGGCTCGGAGTGCGGTGACGTCGATGGCCATGGCCTCGGCTTTCTGTCGGGAGGTCGAGGGGCTGGTGCGGGCCGTGCTCCGTGCGAAGGCTGAGAGGGAGGGACGACGGACTGGAGGGGCGAGGTGAAGCCGGGCAGGCCGGTCCCCGGTGCCGGTCGTCGCGAGCGAGGACCGGCACCGGGGAGGCGGACGTGTGCCGGGCTCCTACTCGGTCACGCCGTAGGCGTGTCCCTGGCGCGGCGTGGCCGCTGCCGCGGTGGCGCCGGTGTCCGCGTGCGCCGCGCCCGCCGGCTGCCGCAGGGAGCCGAGGTCGTGCGCGTAGGTGCCGACCGCGTTGGCGATGACGTCGATGTGCGTCTCGAACGCCGTCAGGCTGATGTTCCTGACCGTGTCGCCCGCCCCGTGGTAGTTCGGGTCGAACGCCACCCCGGCGGTGCCGCCGAACTTCTCCGCCTCGGCGGCCGTCTTGAGCGCCTCGGCGCCCGCGAACGTGCCGCCGGAGGGTATGCCCGCGTCGATGAACGGGCCGTAGTCGAAGCGGGCGACGAACGGGGTGCCCGCGTGCGGCAGACCCCGCTTGCCGAGGAACGCGGCGATGTCCTGTTCCAGCCGGTCCGAACCGGCCGGTGCGGTCTGCCCGTTGGCGCGGTCGGAGTTGTCGCCGTCGTAGACGAAGAGGCCGTGGTTGGTGGAGGCGATCAGCTCGAAGTTGAGGTAGAGCTTGATCTCCTGCTTGTCGAGCGGGGTGAGGTCCGCGACGTAGTGGTGCGAGCCGACCAGTCCGCTCTCGGCGGCCGACCACCAGGCGAACCGCACCTTGTTGCGGGGGCTCTTCTCCTTCTTGGCCAGCTTGAGGGCGACGTCGAGGAGCGCGGCCGAACCGGAGCCGTTGTCGTTGATGCCGGGGCCCGTGACGACCGAGTCGAGCGAGGCGCCGAGCATCACCGTCTCGGCCGCGTTGCCGTGCTTGGTCTCGGCGATCACGTTGTTGGTGGAACGCTTCTCCTGGAGCTGGCGGATCTCGAAGGAGAGGTTCACCGGGCCCTGGGCGAGGTCGGCGGCGAGCTTCTCGCCGGCGGCCTTGCTGATCCCGGCGGTGGGGATCCTGGCGGCGGACGGGTCGCCCAGGGTGCCCGAGAGCGGGCCGTACCCGGCGTCGATGTTGTTGTAGATGAGGGCGCCGATCGCGCCCGCGGCGGCGGCCTGCTGCTGCTTGACGGCGAAGGCGCAGCCGCCGCGCTTGACCAGCGCGATCTTCCCGGCGTAGGCGCCGCTCGCGTAGTCGCCGGGCTCGCAGCCGGTGGTGCCGTCGGCGTCGACGGGGACGGCGGCCACGTCGGCCCGTACCCCGCCGACCGGCGTCGACTTCGTGTACGTGAGGGCCTTGGTCTCGATGTCGTACGGGACCGGTGTGACGGTGGAGAGCTTCTCGGCGAGCGTCTGCGTGTAGATGAACTCGAAACGCTGGTACGAGACGTTGTACCCGGCCTTCTTGAGCTCCTTGTAGACGTAGGCGGCCGAGGCGTCGTGGCCGAGGGAACCGGCCACGCGGTGGCCGCCGGCCGAGTCGGCGATGGCCTGGAACTTCTCCAGGTGCCGTAAGGCGTCCGGCGCGGACGCCTCCCGGACGAGCGCCTGGGCGAGCTTGGCGGCGTCCTTGCCCGGCCGGTCCTGCTGCGAGGAGGCGGGGGAGGCGGCGACCAGCAGGAGCGGGGTCGCGAGAGCGGCTGCGGCCAGGGTGGCCACGGCTCTGCGAGGTGATGCGTTCACAGAGGTCCTTCCCGATGCGAACGAGGTTGAGGGGAAGCTAGCGATCTCTGGGGGGTTCTGTGAACAGATGTGCCACAACTCACGGCAATTCACGCACAGTTGTAGACATTATGTGGAGGGTGGGTGGCGGAGGCTCGGCGTCCGCACTGGTGTGCGTAAGGAGCCGTGCGCCGGCGTGCCGGCCGCCGGCCTCGCGGTCGGCCGGCTCAGTCCGCGTGGGGTGTCGCGTGGTCCGTCCGGCTTCCGGCCGTGGAGAGGAAATGCTCGTGGGCGAGTCGGCGCATCGCGGACAGGGCGACGTCGCCCAGCGCGGTGACCGTCACGAGCCGCGTCGCGGCGCTTTCCGGGTCCTCCTGTTCGCTGAGGATTTGCATCTCCAGCCGGGCAATCCGCTCCAGGTTCTCGGCATACGCCGGAAACAGCCGCGGAATGTCCTGGTGATCGAGCGACTTGCAGGCGATGGCCACCTGGCAGAGCGTCTGCCAGGCCGGGTTGTCCGGGCCCACCTGCCAGCCCCAGCCCCGGATCAGGCCGGACACCCTGGCCTGAGCCCAGTCCCACTCCTGGTCGGGCGAGGCGGCGCCGGGTGTCGGTAAGGCGTGCTGGGTGAGGCGGAGGAGCTCGTTCGCCGGTGGTCGTTCCTCCTCCACGTGCCGGACGAGCCGCCGCACCTCCGCATGGGAAAGCCCGCCGACATTCAGGAGCGCCTTTACCAGTGCAACCCTGCGCACATGGGATTCGTCATATTCCGGCAGAGTCGGCAGGAGATCCAGGTCCTGATACGAACGCAGGGTGTGAACGGGGACTTTGGTACGGCGACTCAGGGCGGCGAGCTGCGACACAATCCACCGGCTTTCGGGAAGGAGTTGGCGCGGACGTGGGTGGGGGCCGGAAATCGAATTCGAGGCCGCGGTGACCCTATGGTGCGAGAATGCGGCGACACAAGGCATGGTCGGTCGGAGTCGAGGGGATTTGGCTCAAAGGGGGAGTGGTGGGTGTCTCTCCGGTGGTCGGTCTCTCTATACAGGCCTCGCGGCGTGGCGCCCGCCTGGCCTGCGGGAGTTCCCCTGCTCGGCCGGAAAAGGCCGTTCAGCGGTAAACCGAAATCCGGCCAGGACATGGGGCGAGTCCGCGATCTTCCGCCCCTCCGCAGCCTTCCCGCCGTGGTGTTCGGCGGGCGTTCGCCCTGCCCTCGGCTCTCGTTGGGCGCCCCTTGGTGCCGGCGGGAAGTGGATATGCCGGGCGTTCGTGGCCGTCCGAACTCTTTCGTCGGATTTGTGTCCGGTCAATGGGGTCAGGAGGGCTGGATTCCGTAGGCGGGACACTTGACGTCCTTTAGGCGGTACGGCATGATCATGACGATCTCCGGCATTTCTCTCCGTTTTGCACCGTCTGCGGACGGCGGAGCGGTGGAGGGGGACGGGTAAAGGGGAGGGGGAGGCGTTGTCCGACACGACGGCGCGGGGAATGTCAGGTCGTACCCCGTGTGTCGAGGACGACGGGCTGTTCGCGGAATTAATCGCCTGTGAGCCCGAGTTGCTCGACGCCTATCGAAGCAGGTTGATCGATCAACACAATCCGCTGGGGACCCATGCGGAATCCTGGGAATCATGCCGTGACCAGGCGCGCAGAATACTGTCGGAATGCCGCGGCGCGTCGGGGGGCGCGGCCGGGGCGTCCGGCGAGGAACGGCGCCAGGACCCGGCGGCCGGGGCACGGATCGCACGGGGAGTCGTCCCCCTCCACGCCGTACGGGCGGGGACCCTGCTGGTCCAGCTCGTGGCCGAGTTCCTGGAGCGGCCCCGGACAGCCGGGCCGCGCGGCGATCGGGACGCCCGGACGCGGTTCCTGGCCCGGGTCCACGCCGCCGTCGCCCGCTGCCTGGAGGAGGCCGCCGACGGATACGACCTCCACCTGCTCGACGTCGTACGGGACTCCACCCGGGCGAGCCGCGACGCGATGGCGCGGGAGATCCACGACCGCGTCGGCAGCGCGGCCGGCCTGGCGCTGCGCCAACTCGAACTCTACGAACTCACCCAGCACGTCTCGTCGGTGCAGGACCCCCGGCTCGACGCCCTCAAGCAGGCGATACTGGAGACGATGTACAGCACCCGGGACATCGTGACCGAGCTGCGCACGGGAGCACACTCCGCCGGCTCCCTGGGCGTGGCGCTCTCCGCCTTCGTCACCGCCATGGCGATCGACCGGCCCGTCGTCGAGATCCGGGTCGAGGACGTCGACGACCCGCTGCCGGACACCGTCGGCGAACAGCTCTTCCTGGTCCTGCGCGAAGCCCTGCGCAACGCCCTGGCCCACGCGCAGGCCTCCCGCGTCACCGTCGAGGTGCGCGGCGACACGGGCGGGGACGCGGGCGACGACGTACGACGATTACGGGCCTCCGTCAGCGACGACGGTGTCGGTCTGGCTCCGGAGCGGGAGTTCGGCAACGGCCTCGCCTCCGTGGCGGAACGGATCCGGCTGCTCGGCGGCGCCATGGAGATCCGGAGCGCTCCAGGACACGGCACGACCCTCGCGTTCTCGGTGCCGATGGGGGAGGAGTGGCATGCGGACGCCCGATGACCAGGGGACACCGCGACCGGGCGAGCCGATCCGCATCGTCGCGGTCGACGACCACTCGCTCCTGCGCGACGCCCTCTGCCAGCTGCTGAACGTGGAGGACGACCTGCGCGTCGTCGCCGAGGCCGACACCTCGGCCGGTCTCGGCGACCTGGTGGCGAGCACCCGGGCGCACGTCGTCCTGCTCGACGTCGAGATGCCCGGACACCACGCACCCACCGTGGTCGGCGAGTTGACGGCGCGCTTCCCGCGGCTGCGGGTGCTGATGCTGTCGATGCACGACCACCTCCCGCTGGTGCAGGAGCTGCTGGCCCGCGGCGCGCACGGCTACCTCCACAAGAGCGCCCCGCGTGCCTCGCTGCTCTCCGCCATCCGGGGCGTCACGGCCCACGATCCGAAGGTCATGATCGTGCTGCCCTGCAGCGCCACGCCCAGCGCCGCCTTCAGCCCCGCCGGGCACCCCCTCTCGCCGCGCGAACGCGAGGTCCTCACGCATGTCGCCGGCGCGTTGAGCAACCGACAGATCGCGAACGAACTGGGCATCACGGAGGCCACCGTGAAACGGCACCTGAGGAACATCTTCGAGAAACTCGGCGCGGCCTCGCGCATCGGGGCCGTGAACAAGGCGGTGGAGGCCCGGCTGATCGACCCGGCGGCCATGGCCAAGCAGGCCGCGCCACGCCGGCCGCCGGTCCGACGCCCCGCGCCCTTCGCGGAGTTGGCGTTCCGCCGCGTCGTCTGACCCGGCTGTCCGGGCGGCACGCCCTACACCTTTCGGAGCATGCCCGATGCTCCCTGAAGAGCCTGGTGTCACTCAGGTGACCGGATTAGATTCGCGGCCATGCCGCCAGTGACGCCTTGCGAGACTCACAGGAACCGCGAAAGCGACCGCGACCGACGGTCCGCGAGCGGGACGACCGGGTACCTCCCGGGGCGTACGGCTGCTTCGTCCTGTTGTCACCGCATCGGCCGGCAGGCCCCGTGCCGGAGCCACTCGGGCACCGCCTGAGACTTCGGCGGGGATTCCGCCCGACGCCGGGCCCGCCGTGGGCGGACACACCGGCTCTTCATGAACGCGCGACGCGTGGCGCAACTCGCCGCCTTCGCGAAGCCCGGGGCCCGAACGGCCATCACCGGGGACCGGCATGAACAGCACGCGACCCTGAGGGGTGAACGGGATCATGACCTGCACGGGGGCATCTCTTCGCATCCAGCTCCTGGGACCGATACGCGCCTGGCGGCACGGTGAGGAGGTCGCGCTCGGCTCGCCGAAACAACGCGCGGTCCTCAGCCTGCTCGCCAGCCGCGCGGGCGAGGTGGTGAGCGGGGATGCCATCACCAGCGCCCTGTGGGGCAGCGAGACCCCGCAGTCGGCCGCCAACGGCGTCCACACCTACGTCGCCCGGCTGCGCCGCGCCCTGGAGCCGGGACGCGGCAGCAGGGTCGCCAGCACGGTGCTGTCCTCCGAACCCGGGGGCTACTGCCTGCGGCTCGACCCGGCCGACGTGGACGCCAGCCTGTTCGTCGAGCGCCACGGCCACGCCCGCAGGTCCCGCGAGGGCGGCAGCGCGGAGACGACGTTACGGCTCTACGAGGACGCCCTCGCGCTCTGGCGCGGCGAGGCGTACGCGGGAGTCCCGGGGCCGTTCGCCGCCACCGAGGGCGTCCGCCTGCGCGACCTGCGGCTGACCGCCGTCGAGGAGTGGGCCGCCGTGATGCTGGCGACCGGCGGATGCGCGGAAGCGGTCGACACCCTGTCCCGCGCGGCCGTCGAGGAGCCCCTGCGCGAGAAGGTCCGCCTGCTGCTGATGCTGGCGCTCTACCACGCGGGCCGCCAGGCCCACGCGCTCGCCGTGTACACCGAGACCCGGCAGCTGCTCCGCCGCGAGCTGGGCATCGAACCCGGCGCCGAACTGCAGGACCTCCACCGCTGGATCCTCGCCGGGCAGCGGGAGTTACGGCTCCCCGGCGGGAGCATCACCCCGGCGGGCCGGCCGGGACTCGGCGCCGTCGCCGTTCCCGTACCGGCCCAGCTCCCGCCGGTGGCACGCGGATTCACCGGGCGCGAGACCGAACTCGCGTACCTGGAGAGCCTGCTCGACGACGAGACGGCCCAGCGGAGCACCCCGGTCCTCGTCGTCGACGGCCCCGCGGGCGTCGGCAAGTCGGCCCTCGTGCTCGAACTGGCCCACCGGATCGCCCACCGCTTCCCGGACGGCCAGCTCTACGTGGACCTCTGCGGCAACGGGCTGCGCGGGAGACCCCTGAGCGCGTCGGACGCCCTCCTGCACCTGCTCACCAGCCTCGGCGCCGACAGCAACCGGATCCCGCGCGACCCGGCCGGACGCGCCACGCTCTTCCGCAGCCTGCTGTACGGCCGCAAGATGCTGGTGGTCCTCGACGACGCCCTCAGCGTGGACCAGCTGCGGCCCCTGTTACCCCGCGGCGCGTCCTGCGTCGTGGCCACGAGCCGGCAGCGCTTCGCCGGCCTCGCAGCCCGGGACGGGGCGCGCACGCTCACCGTACGCCCGCTGGCCGTCGACGAGGCGGCCCAGCTGCTCACCACCCTGTCGGGCGGACGCCTCACCGGCCGGCCGGAGCCCGCCAGGCGGCTCGCGGCCCTCTGCGGCGGCCTTCCGCTCGCCCTGCGCATCACCGCCGAAGGGCTGCTCGCCAACCCCGACGTCCCGCTCCGGACGCTGGTCGAGCAGTACACGGCGGAGAGCGGGCGCCTCGACCGGCTCACCGTCGGCGACGACGCCCTCGCCAGCGTCCGCGACGCCTTCGAGACCTCGTACCAGTCGCTGCCGCCGGACGCGGCCCGGATGTTCCGCTTCCTCGGCCTGCGCAAGGACGCGCCGATCACGGTCGCCGTCGCCGCGCGGCTCGCCGACACCGACCACGCCACCGCCCGGCACCTCCTCGACCTGCTGGTCGCCCACCACGTCCTGGAGGAGCACGGGCCCCTGTTCCGGCTCCACGACCTCCTCGGGATCTACGCGGCGGAGTGCGCCGAGCGCGAGCCCATGCTCAGCAGGCGGGCGGCGCTGGCCCGGATGGCCCAGGCGCCACCGCACCGCAACCCCGGCGGGACGCCCGCGCCCCAGCACCCGCAGCGGGCGGCAGCCGACCCGTACCCCGACGCCGCCCCCGAGCCCGCGGCACCCAAGGACCCGGGCGAGGCGTACGCGGGCGTCCTGCGCAGGGCCGCCGTGCTGCGGCGGGCCGCGTACCGCCAGTGGGAGGACCCCGCGCGGACCACCGACCTCACCGCGCTGTGAACGCGGCGTCCTCAGGGCCGGTCGGCATCTCCCGCAGCCGGCCCACCGGGGACAGGAAGATCGGCACCAGCATCGCGGCCGACAGCAGGCCCGCGATCCACAGCGCGCCGTGCAGCCCCGCCAGCACCGCGAACAGGCCGCCGACCGGACCGCCCAGCGCCCCGCCGCCGTACAGCAGCATCCGCATCGCGGCCGTCATCCGGCCCATCAGATGCTGCGGGGTGATGGTCTGACGCAGGCTCACGATGAGCACGTTCGAGACGCTGGCGCCCACGTACTCGATGAAGAAGGAGGCGACGAAGAGCCCCACGAGCAGCCAGCGCGGACCGCCGGCCACCGGGATGAGCAGCGGCCCGAGGAAGATGACCGAGACCGAGAGCCGGTACGCGGTGCCCACCGAGAGCCGGCGCACCACCGCGCCCGACACCAGCGCGCCGAGCAGCCCGCCCACCGCCGCCGCGCCCATCACGAAACCGACCGCGGCGGCCGACAGGTCCTGCTCCCGCACGGCGTACAGCAGGAACAGCGACTGCACCATCGTGAGCAGGAAGTTGCAGGCACAGCCGACCAGACCCATCGCCCGCAGCCAGCGGTTGCCGAACACCCAGCGCAGCCCCTCGGCCAGCTCGGCGCGCAGCCGCCGCTTCTCCTTCGGGACCTCCGGGGCCGGCTCGGGCGTCCTGATGAGCAGCAGCGACAGCACCGACAGGGCGTACGAGAACGCGTTCGCGGTCATCGCGAACGGCGCCGAGAACGCGCTCACCAGCGTGCCCGCCAGACCCGGACCGGCGATGTCCGCCGAGGAGTACGTGGCGTTCAGCTTGGTGTTGGCCTCCAGCAGGCTGCGCCGGTCCTTCACGAGCACCGGGACGTACGACATCCAGCTGACGTCGAAGAGGACCGTCGCGATCCCGATCCCGAGCGCCAGCGCGTACAGCGCCGGAAGCGTCAGCAGGTCCAGTTCGTACAGGATCGGGACCAGGCCGATGAGCACCATCCGCACCAGGTTGGCGCCGAGCATCACCGGCCGCTTCCGCCGCCGGTCCACCCAGACGCCGAAGAGCAGGGCGAGCGCGAGGAAGGGCACCAGCTGGGCGAAGCGGAGCATGCCCAGTTCGCCCGCGCCCACGTCGAAGACGAGGACGGCGGTCAGCGGCAGGGCGAGATGGGTGATCTGGGTGCCGTAGAGGGAGAGCGCCTCGCCCACCCAGAACACCATGAAGTCCCTGTCCCGCCAGAGCGACCGAGGGGGGCCCTCCGCCTCGGCCGGGGAGGCCGAGGCGGTGGACGTGCCGTGCTCCGTCATGCGCCCGTCGCCTCTCGTAGGCCCGCCCCGACGATGCCGGTGATGGCGTCGAGCCCCGGGCCCTGCCACACCGAGTGGTGGTCGCCCGGCGCGGTGTGCACGGTGAGCCGCTCGACGTACGGCTCCCAGTCCAGCAGGCCGTCCACCGAGTCCTCGGCCTTGATCAGGATCGCGGTGCCCGGGAGCACGCCGTCGAGGCGGTGCCGGCGCAGGGCCAGGACGCCGGTGCGGAAGAGGGCGTACCGCTCCAGCAGGAACTCGGCGTCGAACTCCTCGGGCACGGCGCCGTGCTGCTCCGCCGCCGCGAAGATCACGGCCGGCTCCGCCCCCGGCGGGACGTCCACCAGCGCCTTGTCGATGCCCGGCGCCCGCTCCCGGGTCACGCCGAGGAAGTCGTACAGGAAGTGCCGGGCCAACTGGTCGTCCGGCAGCACCGCCTGGGTCCCGGGCAGCGCCGCGTCGACGATGACGAGCAGCGGGACCTCCTCGCCCCGGGCGGCGAGCAGCCGTGCCATCTCGTAGGCGACGACCCCTCCCAGCGACCAGCCGAGCAGCTGGTACGGGCCGTGCGGGCGCTCGGCCAGCAGCGCGGCCGTGTGCAGTTCGGCCAGCTCCGCGATGGACGAGGCGGGCTCGGAGACCCCGTCGAAGCCCGGGGCCTCGAAGCCGAACACCGGTCGCCCGGCCGGGAGTCGGTGCGCCATCGCCGAGTAGCAGTACGGCGAACCGGAGACCGGATGGACGCAGTGGAGCGGGGTCAGGCCACCCTCGTCCCGGAGCGGGACGAGGCTGCCGCCGGAGGTTGCTGTCACGGTGCCTACGCTCCGTTCGAAGGGGGAGAGAGCCGCTCGTCGATGACGGCGGCGATGCCGCTGACGGTGGTGCCGCCGTACAGCAGACGGACATTCACCCGGATCCCGAAGTGCTTGTTCAACCGGGTGACGGCCCGCATGGCCTGAAGTGAGTTGCCGCCGACCGCGAAGAAGCCGCTGTCCGCGCCGATCCGGGCGGCGCCGAGCACGTTCGCGAAGATCCCGGCCACCGTCCTCTCGGTCTCCGTGGCCGGCGGGGTGTACGGGACCTGCGTCTCGCCGACGGGCTCGGGCGGTTCGGGCAGGGCCTTGCGGTCCACCTTCCCGTTGGGCGTCAGGGGCAGCTCGGGCAGGACGAGGACGGTGCCCGGCACCATGAAACCGGGCAGCGACCGGGACGCGTGCGCGCCGACCTCCGCCAGGTCCACGCTCCGGCCCGCCTCGGGGACCAGGTAGGCCACGAGCCGCCGGTCGCCCGCGCCGTCCGGCGGCGCCGTGACCACCGCCTCCCGGACGTTCTCGTGGGCGCGGAACACGGCCTCGATCTCGCCCAGTTCGATCCGCAGACCGTGCAGCTTGACCTGGAAGTCCGCCCGGCCCAGCAGCTCGATCAGCCCGTCGGGACCGTAACGGGCCACATCGCCGGTCCGGTAGAGCCGCTCGTCCGCCACCTCGCCGTGCGACCAGGTGAAGAACCGCTCCGCCGTCTGCTCCGGCCGGCCGAGATACTCCCGGGCGAGCCCGATGCCCGCCAGATGGAGCTCCCCGGGCACACCGGGCGGCACGGGCTGCAGGGCCTCGTCGAGGATGTACGTGCGCTGGTTCGCCATCGGACGCCCGTACGGGATGCTCGTCCAGCGCGCGTCCGACTTCACGACCTCGTAGATCGTGGAGTGGATCGAGGACTCGGTGGCCCCGCCGAGCGCGACGAAACGCAGCGCGGGGGCCACCGACCGGGTGCGGTCAGGGAGCGACACGGGGATCCAGTCGCCGCCGAGCAGCGCGAGCCGCAGCTCCGGCAGCGGCTCCGCCCCGGTGGATTCGAGGTGCTCGACGACCATGTCAAGGAGCGCTGGCGCCGAGTTCCAGACGGTGACCCGGTGCGCGGCGAGCAACTCGGCCCAGTGCTCCGGGTCCTTGGCACGCTCCGGCTCGGTCAGGACCACCGTGCCCCCGGCGGTCGTCAGACCGAGGAACTCGTACACCGACATGTCGAAGCTCGGCGACGAGAGGGCGAGGACCCGGTCGCCCGGCCCCACGCCGAAACGGGAGTTGAGGTCCGCGATGTTGTTCATCACCCCGCGGTGGCGCAGCGCGATCGGCTTGGGAGCGCCGGTGGAGCCCGAGGTGTGGATGATGTACGCGAGATCGTCGGGCGTCGCGCCGCCCTCGGGACGGTGCGCCGGGTACGCGGCGAGGAGCGCCTCGTCCCGGTCGAGGAGCAGCACGGGGGCGGCGTCCTCGTCGTCCGCCGCCGGGAGGCTCCCGGCCGGGCCGCTACGGCTGACCACCACCGCGCAGGACGTGCCGGCCACCATGGTGGCGAGGCGCTGCCTCGGGTAGTCCGGGTCGAGCGGCACATAGGCCCCGCCCGCCTTCAGCACGCCCAGGACGGCGACCAGGAGCTCGGCGGACCGGTCGAGACAGATGCCGACCCGCCCGTCAGGACCGACCCCGAGCTCCCGCAGCCGGTGGGCGAGCCGGTTCGCCGCCTCGTCGACCTCGCGGTACGTCCACGTCCGCCCGGGCCCGATCAGGGCAGGGGCGTCGGGCGCCCCGGCGGCGCGCTGCTCGAACGCGGTGTGCAGGCACACCGCGTGCGGCAGCTCCGTCGCGGTGTCGTTCCAGTCGACGAGCATCCGGCGCAGTTCCTCGTCCGGCAGCAGCCGAAGCCGCGCCACCGGCCGCTCCGGGTCACCCAGCCCGTCCTCCAGCAGCGCGACGTAGGAGGCGAGGAACCGGAGCACCGTCTCCCGGTCGAACAGCTCGGGCGCGTACCGCAGCTCCGCGCCCGGCAGGCCGTCGTCGGCCGCGCCCGGCGGATGCAGCACCAGCTCGAACTCGTCCTGGCCCGGGCCGCTTTCGGCCGGATCTCGCCGGTCGGCCGCGAAGCCGTCGTCCGGGACGCCCGCCGCGAGCGCGGCCAGGGTCTCCGACCCGGTGACGGTCCGCCGCAGGCGGACCGGACCACCGGAGGCCGTCCGCACGGCGAGGCCGAAGTCGGACTGGCCGCTCCACCGGTGGACCAGCGCCGCGAAGCCGGCGAGCAGCACCTCCTCCGGGGCGGTACGGGCCGAGGGCCCGAGCCGCACCCGGGCGGAGGCGGTGCGCTCCGGCGTGGCCCCGGACATGCGCGGCCGGTCGGCCGGCAAAAGAGCGGGCGGCGCGGACGCACGTCCGGGCGCCGGAGCCGGCGCCGCCGCGGGCGACGGCGAGGGGGCCGTGTCGGGATCGGGGGATGCCACGGGGGCGGGGTTCCGGCTCAAGACCTCTCACCTGGCTCGCGGTCGGCGGCGCCGGCCGGCGGGAGGCCGGCGCCGAAGGGCAGGGGATGGGTGCGGCACAGGGCGGCCACCTCGGCCTTGACCCGGTCCCGGACCGAGGGGTCCGTCTCGAACTCGGTGTCGCTCAGCACGGTCGTCGCACCGAGCACCTCGTCGAGCAGCCGGGCGCAGGTCCGCATCTCGTCCGGCCCCATGCCCCGCTGGGCCAGCACGTTCGTGCCGAGCCGCAGCCCGCTCGCGACCAGCGGGGCCTTGGTGTCCTTGGGGATGCGGTTGCGGTTGGTGAGGATCCCGCACTCCTCCAGGGCACGTTCCGCGACCACCCCGGTGATGCCCCGGTCGAAGATGTCGAGCAGCACCATGTGGTTCTCGGTACCGCCGGTCAGGACCCGGTAGCCGTACTCGTCCAGGGCGTCGGCGAGCGCCGCCGCGTCGTCCCGGACCAGCCGCATCGTCTCCCGGAACGCCGGCTCCGTGACGAGCTTCAGCGCGTGCGCCTTGGCCGCGATCGACGCCGGACTCGGCGTCCCCTGCGACTGCGGGAAGACCGCCCGCTGCATCAGCCGGGCCAGCGGGGTGCGCCTGTTGTCGGGACCGGGCGTGCGGTGCTCCGCGCCGATGAGGATCAGCCCCCCGCGCGGCCCGCCCAGCTGCTTGTACGTACTCGTCGTGGTGACGTGCGCCAGGTCGATCGGGCTGGGGTGCTCCCCGGCCGCGACCAGACCCGCGATGTGCGAGATGTCCGCGACCAGATACGCCCCGACGGAGTCCGCGATCGCCCGGAACCGGGCGAAGTCCAGGGTCCGCGGATAGGCGCTGGCCCCCGCGATGAGCACCTGGGGACGGTGGGCGAGCGCCAGCTCGGCCACCTGCTCGTAGTCGATGAACCCCTTGTAGTCCAGGCCGTAGTGGACGGCCCGGTAGTGGTGGCCAGTCACCGAGGCGGCCGAACCGTGCGTGAGATGGCCGCCCGAATCCAGGTCGAGGGCGAGCAGGGCGCCGCCCGGCGGCAGCAGCGCCGCCAGGACGGCCTGGTTCGCCGACGAGCACGAGTGCGGCTGCACATTGGCGTACTGGGCGCCGAAGGCCTGCCGGGCCCGCGACACGGCCAGCCGCTCCACACCGTCGAACCGCGCGGCGCCGGGGTGGTAGCGGGCCCCCGGGTAGCCCTCCGCCGTCACGTTCGACAGGGCGGCCCCGCCGGTGGCCAGCACCGCCGGGTTCGCGGCGCTGGCCGAGGCCACCATGGCCAGGGTCATGGCCTGCTCCTCCACCTCGCGGTCGAGGAGCAGGGCCAGCTCGGGGTCGGAGCCGGTGAGCAGCTCCGCCCCCTGACGCAGCAGCAGATCCTGCGCGGAACCGGGGCGGGCGGCCCCCACCGGCGGGCGCGGGGGCGGGAGGGCCGCCCCAGGGGCCTCACGCACGCGCACCCGCCTTGGCCTCCACCAGCGCGTCGATGGCCCCGGCGACCGTGGCGACCGACGCACCGCCGTACAGCAGACGGACGTTGACCTTCACACCGAAGTGCTTGTTGAGCCGGCTCACCACCCGCATCGCCTGCAGCGAGTTGCCGCCCAGCTCGAAGAAGTTGCCCTCGGCGCTGACCTGCTGCGCCGAGAGGACGGCACCGAACACCTCGGCCACCTTCTCCTCCGTCGCGGTGACCGGGGCGACGAAGCTCGCCGTACCGTCGCCCGAACCGGACACCGGGGCGGGCAGCTTGGCCCGGTCGATCTTGCGCGCCGGGGTCAGCGGGAACTCGGTCAGCTCCACCCAGGCCGTCGGCACCATGTACTCCGGCATCGTGCTGCCCAGGTGCTCACGGAGCTCGTTCACCGTCGGCGCGGTGTCGCCCAGGACCGTGTAGTACCCGACGAGCTGCTTCTCACCGAAGTCCTCGCGCAGCAGGACCAGCGCCATCCGGACCTTCGGGTGCGTCAGCAGACCGGACTCGATCTCCCCGAGCTCGATCCGCAGACCGCGCAGCTTCACCTGGTTGTCGAGCCGCCCGATGAAGTCGATCTGCAGATCACGGGTCCAGCGCACCAGGTCACCGGTGCGGTACACCCGGCCCTCGCCCAGGAACGGGTCGGGCACGAACTTCTCGTCCGTCAGCTCCGGCAGGTTGAGGTAGCCGCGCGCCAGACCCTCGTCCCCGCCGATCAGCAGCTCGCCCGGGACACCGACCGGCACCAGGTTGAACTCCTTGTCGACCACGTAGTGGAGGCGGCTGAACTCGGGCCTGCCGATCGGCGGGGAGGACAGCCACTCCTTGTGCTCGCAGAGGTACTCGGTCGTCGCGATCGACGCCTCGGTCGGGCCGTAGAGGTTCACGAACTTCCGGCCCGGCAGGTTCCACTTGTTGACCAGCTCGGCCGGCAGCGCCTCCGCGCCGCCCATGATGTACTTCAGATCCGGGTAGGGGCCCGCCTCCACCACGGAGAGGATCGCCGGCGAAAGGCCCGCGTACGTCACCCGCTGGTCGCGCATCAGACCGCCGAGCGCCTCGGGCGACGAGGCGTCCTCCGGCGCCACCAGGACCAGGGCCGAGCCGCTGATCAGACCGGCGAAGATCTCGCCCTGCGACATGTCGAAGGTCAGCGCCGGCAGCTGCAGCAGCCGGTCCTCGTGGGTCCACTCCCCGAAGGTGCGGCGGTACGCCTCGACGAACATGCGCAGACCGCGCTGCTCGATCATCACGCCCTTCGGGCGGCCGGTCGAGCCCGACGTGTAGAGGACGTAGACGAGCGAGGTCGGCTCGGCCCACTCCTCCAGCGGCTCCTCGTCCGGCAGCGCCTCGATGGCCGCCCAGTCCGCGTCGATCCGGACGCTCTCCCAGCCGCACGAGTCCGGCAGGTCGCCGAGCGAGCCCTCCCGCGTGATCACCAGCGGGCTCTTGGTGTCCCGCAGCATGTGGTCGAGGCGGGCGTTCGGGTGCGAGGGGTCGATGATCGTGTACGCCGCGCCCGAGACCATGACACCCAGGATCGCCACCAGCGCGTCCAGGTCACGGTCCATCGCGATGGCGACGACCTCCTCCTGCCGCACACCCCGGGACCTGATGTACCGGGCGAGCTTGCCGGCCCGCCGCATCAGCTCCCCGTACGTCATCTCCACGCCCCGGCAGACCAGCGCGACCAGCTCCGGGTTCTCCTTCGCGATCCGGGCGATCGTCGCGTGCACCGGCTCCGTCGGGTAGTCGAAGTCCCCGCCGCGCCCCACGTCGAGCAGCTCGCGGCGCTCCTCCGCGGAGAGCAGCGGCAGCGCCGCGACCGGGGTCTCGGGGGCGTCGGCGGCCGCGTCGAGCACGGTCCGGAAGTGGCCGATCATGGCCTCGACGCGCCAGCGGTCGTACAGATCGGTGGCGAACTCGACGATCAGCCGCAGCCGTTCGGCGCCCTCGACGAAGCTGAAGGAGAGGTCGAAGCGGGAGCGGGAGGTCGCCAGGGTGATCGACTCGGACGTGAGGCCCGAGAGCTCCAGGGCGTCACCGGTGGCCGCCTCGCCCAGGAGCTGGCAGGCGATCTGGAAGAGCGGGTTGCGCCCGGCGTCCCGGGTCGTCTGCACCCGGTCCACGACGTGGTCGAACGGCACGTCCTGGTTGTCGTACATGTCGAGGTTGGCGTCGGCGATGCGCTCCAGGAGCTCGGCGAAGGTGACCCCGCCCGACAGGTCGCAGCGCAGCACCGTCATGTTGATGAACAGGCCGACGACGTCCTCGAGTTCGGGGTCCGTGCGGCCCAGCATCGGCACCCCGAGGGCGATGTCGTCCTGCCCGCTGTAGCGGCTCAGGACCACGTTCAGCGCCGCCGCCACCACCATGTACAGGGACGCGCCCTGCTCATGGGCCAACGTCCGTGCCTTCGCGAGGAGTTCGGCCGGGAAGTCGACCACGAAGGTCTCGCCGTTCTGCGTGGGCTCGGCCGGGCGGAGCCGGTCGGCGGGCAGTTCGAGCGCTTCGAGGCCGGAGAGCCGCTCCTCCCAGAACTTCAGCTCCTCCTCCCAGACCCCGTCGGCCCGCTGCTTGCGCTGCCGCTTGATGTGGTCGTGGTAGCCGATCTGCAGCTCGGGCAGCGAAGGCTCCCGGCCGGCGGCGAGGTCCGCGTACGCCTGCGAGATCTCACGGCTGACCACGCCGCCGGACCAGCCGTCGGTGATGATGTGGTGGAAGCTCAGGCCGAGGACGTGGTGGTCGGGCGCGAGGCGGAACAGCTGGAACCGGGAGATCGGCCCCGCGGCCAGGTCGAACGGCGTGTCCGCCTCGACCTGCAGCTCGCGCAGGAGAGTCGCCTCGGCCTCCTCGGGAGCCAGGCCGGACAGGTCCCGCAGGGGCAGCGGCCGGTGCTCGGCCGGCGAGACCACCTGGTACGGCACGCCGTCCGCCGCGTGGAAGGTCACCCGGAGCTGCTCGTGCCGCTCCACCAGCACGTTGAGCGCCCCTTCGAGGGCGGCGGTGTCGAGCGGACCGCGCAGCCGGTACGCGATCGGGACGTTGTACGTGGTCTCCCCGGGGCTCATCTGGTCCAGGAACCACAACTGCTCCTGTCCGAAGGACAGTTGGATACGAGACTCGGCGGTGTGGTCGCTCATCGTCACAGAACTCCGTTTCGGGCATGGCAGGGCATGAAGTGGCAGGGCATGGCGGGGCAGGGCAGGGCAGGGTGAAGCGAGGGGCCGGGGAAGCGGGGACGGCGGCACGGCAGGGCGCGGCGGGGCGGCGCGGGCCGCGGGCGGCGCTTCGTCCTGGGGTGGCACGGAAGAGGTATCCGGGAGCTCGGGGTGGTGCGCGGCGGGCCGGCTCCCGGACGGCCGGTCCCGACGGGCCGGGGCCGCGGCCGCCGGGTGGGGGCCGGAGCCCCGGCGGGTCAGCCTCCGGGGGTCGGGCCGGCCGGGGGAGCGGACGGTCTGAGGACCCGCTCCACGCGGCTCAGCCCTTCCGCCACGGACTCGGGCGAACGCGCGAAGCAGATCCGGAAACCGTCACTGGCGCCGAGCGTCTCGCCGGGCATCAGCAGCACGCCCAGCTCCAGCGCGCGGCGGCACATCGTCAGCGGCTCCTCCCCGGTGGTGAGCCAGAGCCAGGCGAACGGGGTGTCCTCCGGCTCCACGAGGGTCACCGCGTCGGCGTTCCTCCGTGCGAACTCCCGCACCAGGTCGAGGCCTCGGCCGGTGAGCTCGTGGTAGGAGCGCAGATGGTCCGTACGGTGTGCCAGGACGTCCAGGGCCAGCGTCTCGCACAGGACCGAGTTGGAGATGGTGGACAGGAACTTGCGGCGGGCGCAGCGCTCCACGACGGCCGGTGGACCGTAGAGCCAGCCGACCCGAAGGCCGGGGAAGCCGTAGACCTTCGACAGGCTCGACACGGAGATCACCCGGTCGGAGCCGACGGCGGCGGAGGAGGAGAGGTCGAGCGCGTACTCCTCGTCCAGGAGCAGATGGGCCCCCGTCCGCTCCGCCAGGTCGACCAGAGCGCGCAGGTCCTTCTCCGCGATCCGCCGACCGGTCGGGTTGCACGGGCTGTTGGCGACGATCAGTCGCACATCGGGACCGGCCAGCGCCTCGGCGGCCTCGACGTCGAAGCTGAGGTCCGGCCGGAAGCCCACGAGGTCCACCGTGGCACCCAGTTCGGGCGGCACGTCCCAGGACTGCTGCCAGCCGGGCCGGAAGGCGATCACCCGCGAGCCGGGCTCCAGAAGCGCCGCGTACACCACGTACAGCGCCTGCTGGGCGCCCTGGGTGATCAGGACCGAGTCGGCCGCGCCGCCGTACAGGCCGGCCACCGCCTCGCGCAGCGCCCGAAGGCCCCGGTCGTGGCCGTAGTCCAGCTCCAGGTCGGGCGGCACCGAGAGGGCGTCCAGGCGCCCGGGGACCATGTTGCTGTCGCCCAGGTCGATGTCGAAGCGCCCGGCGGCGTCCTCGAACACCCAGCGCTGGATGGGGTAGTCGCGCGAGCGCGACGAGGAGACGGTCACCGTACGACCTCCGTCGCTGCCGTGACGTCCGAGGCGTCCGAGGTGGCCGACGAGCGCGCCGCCGTGCCGTCGAGCCGGGCGCGCAGGGCGGGGGCGAAGGTCCCGGCCGCAACCTGCTCGGCGTCGCCGGTCATCGTGACCGAGCCGTCCTCCGCGACGGCGATCTCCACCGCGCCCCCGGGCATCCTGACCTCCACCCGGGCCTCGCACAGGCCGAGTTCGCGGGCCACGGAGACCGCGGCGCAGGCGCTGGCCCCCGACGCCGTCACATACCCGGCGCCGCGCTCGTAGACCTCCAGCTCCAGCACCGAACGGCTCACCATGCGCATGAACTGCACATTGGTGCGGTGCGGGAAGCGGGTGTGCCCGGCGATCCCGGGACCCAGCCGGTGTGCCAGTTCGGCCGTCGGCGCGTCCACCGGCACCACCGTGTGCGGGTTGCCGTTGTACACACAGCTGACGGTCAGCTTCTCGCCGTCCACGGTGAGCGGGACGTCCAGCGCCCGGCCCTCGAACGGGCTCGTGCCGTCCTCCTGGAGCAGCGGCAGATCGGAGGCGTCGAAACTGGGCCGGCCCATGCCGACCGCCACGCGTCCACCGGCCAGGTCCAGGACCCGCGCAGAGGATTCGCCCGCGCCCGTACGGAGCGTGAACTCCCGCCCGTCGGCCCAGGTCTCCGGCTCCTGGCCGGCGAGGTGGAGCGCGAACATCCGCAGCCCGTTGCCGCTCCTGCCGCAGTCGGAACCGTCGGAGTTGTACAGGTCGAGGACCACGGGGACGCCCGGTCTCGGCGGCTCCAGCGGACCGTGGAGGACACCGTCCGCCCCGATCCCCAGGTGCCGGTCGCAGATCCGCCGGATCGCCTCACGGGTCACCGGGATGTCGGTCTGGCGGGGGTCGATCACGACGTAGTCGTTGCCTGCTGCCTGGTACTTGTAGAAGTCGATCACGGATGATCTCCCTTGGCTGCCGGTCGCGGCGCCGCCCCGGAGCGTGTGTGCCCGCCCCGGGGCGGCGCCCCAGGTCACTGCTCGGCGAGCGCGGCGGCGTCGTGCTCCTCGCCGTACCACTTCTCCGCCCAGCGGGAGAACGCGATGATCACGATGTCCCGGTGGCCCGGACCGCCGTCGGCGGAGAGCACGTCGGTGACGTCGTGGGCCAGCTCGCGGTCGTCCAGCAGGACCGCCTGGCCGGGCTCGAGCGTCCCGGTCCAGAAGGGTGCGTCCGCGCCCGGGTTCCACAGCCGGGTCTGGCCGCCGCCGACGTTCACCTTGTTGAGGACCGCGATCATCACGAACTCGTGGCCGTCGTGGTGCACGCCCTCCGGGGTGAGCGGGCCCGGCTTGCCGCCGTCCGCCTTCGTCCGGTTCTGGTGGACGTTGATCTGCCAGTCCTCGGACCGGTCGAGGCCGAGTTCGCGGACGCCGTGCTCGATGAGCGGCGTGAAGTCGACCTTGATCGGCTCGTAGACGCGGCGGATGCCGCCGCCGACCGAGTTGAACTTCTTGTACGTGGTGTAGTCCCGGTGCGCGAGCCGCTCGAACGACCACGCGTCCTCGCCCTGCGGGCTGAGCCGGTACTGCGAGAAGCGCTTGAAGCGGGTGCCGTGGCCCATGTACTCGTCGACCGGGCAGTCGTCGTAGCTGGGCAGGACGTCGGCCGAGACTTCCGGCAGGTCGATGATGGTGAACCGTTCGCTGCCGAGGGGCATGGTCTCTCCTCCAGAATGTGGGGTGGCGACGAAGAACGGACGTCCGACGGGGGACGTCAGGCGGCGACGGAAGGCATGCGCTCGTCCAGGTACGCGGCAGAGGAGTTGAGCCGCCAGAGGATCCCGCGGGCGATGGCCCGCCGCATGTCGGCGGACTCGGCGGCGGGCAGCACCACGTTGTGGAACCAGCCCTGCGCGTGCTGGGAGTCGATGGTGATGTGCAGCTTGTGGTAGACGATGCCGACCTCGGGCAGCCCGAGCCGCTCCCAGGCGTGCACGACCTGCACGAACCGGTCCGGCGCCATCCACTCGGTCATCCCGAGGAAGCCGACGGCCTCCGCGTACAGGGTGCGGTGCCGGCAGAGCATCACCGCGAGGTTGCCGTTGAGCAGCGAGGTGGCGGTGAGCGAGCGGGCGAGCTCGTCCTCCGAGATCTCGAAGACCTCGTAGATCTTGTTGAAGAGGTGGGTGTGGACCTCCTCGGGCTTGCCGTTGCCCATCTCGTCCCAGAAGTTGGCGGCGATCTCCATCTTGGCGGCGCCGGCCGTGCCCACCTGCATCATCGCCAGCAGGTCGTCGAAGCGGCCGTCCACGACCGACTCCTGCATCACGTAGTTCCGCAGGTCGCTCTCCGTGGCGGAGTTGCGGATGAACTCGTGGTAGTACGGGTGCTTGTACACCCGGTGGTTCTTCGCCGTGTTCTTGAGCCAGGTCAGGTACTCACGCGGGTCCGTGGGCGCCTCCTCGAGGAGGCCCGGCTCGATCAGACGGTCCTGCGCGGCGGCCGTGGCGGTCTCGAGCGACCGGGCTATCTCGTAGACGACGACGGAGCCCTCGGCGTTCTGCTGCCCGGGGATCTTCGTGTACAACTGGTAGATCCTGTCGAGCAGATACTGCTGCGCGTACAGGGCGCCGCTGTCCCCGGCGGCAGCGGCGGCGTTGATGTCGGCCACCTCGCCCAGGACCTGGATCCGCTCGCCGCCCGACAGGGCGTCCACCTTCTCGGGCGCGGAGCCGAGCCATGAGCACACCCTGTCCACGGTGGACAGGAACGGGTCACCGGAGACATTCAGACCCTTGGAGCCGCCGACTTCAGGCATGTGTTTCCCCTTGGATTCACTGGACGAATCAGATTCTCGACACGTGTTCCGCGCACCACCGCCGCGGCGAGGTCGTGCCTCACGGCGGCCGCCGGGCGGCGGGCGAAGCCATTCTGCAAGGGGCCCGCTGGACGTCCTGTGTACGCGCTCTGTACGTCCCTGACGTCCCTCGGACCTAGGCTGACCTGGCGCTGATCTGGCGCGGAGGCGGTGTGACGGAGGTGGTGGGAGTGACGGACGGGAGCGCGGGGGCACCTGTGACGTACGGCCGGATGACGGTCGAGCGGGCGGACCTCGGCCCGGCGCGCCGGCTGACCGAACGCGGACCAGGCTTCGGCGCGTTCGGGACCGTCGGCGGGGTCGCCGCACCCGGCTTCGCGGCGTACGCGCGGGTGCTGCACCCGGCGGCCCTGGGCGAGCGCCCGGTGCGCTGGGAGACCGTCGCCGCCGCGTACGGGCGGCGGGTGGGAGCGCTCACCGACTGGCACGAGGTGATCGGCGCCGAACGGTTCTACCAGAACGCGGCGGAGTACGGCCTGCCCGGGGTGTGGGACGAGCACCCCGCCGAAGGGCCCACCCCGAGCGAGGTCGCGCAGGCCCTCGTCCCCGTACTGACCCGGCACACCGGCACCCCGGAGCGGTGCTGGTTCGGGCTGTGGGAGGGCTATGGCCGCCGGGAGTGGACCGGGACACCCACCTTCCCCACCCCGGAACGGGACGAGATCCTCCTGTCCGGGACGCTCGCCGACGTGCTCTCCGTCGACGCCGACGAACCGTTCGCCGAACTCCCCGACCTCTGGTGGCCGCACGACCGGGCCTGGTGCGTGGGCGGTGACGTCGACCTGGTGAGCACGTACGTGTGCGGCTCGGAGGAGCTGATCGCCGAGCTGCTGGCCACCCCGGGCATCGAGGCGCACCGGGTGACTGCCGGGGACCGCGTCGGCTGACCGACCGCCGCCCCGGGTGACGGGGCGGCCGGATTGGGCCATCCTGGTGACATGGGTGCCCAGGGTGGTGGGACCCTTCGTCGGGGTCTGAACGGAGGCCGGGGCGCGCGTCGCGTCCCGGCCGTCCTTGTCGCCTCCGTCGCGGTCGCCGTCACCCTCTGGGGTTGTACGGGCACGGCCACGGAGGGCGACGGCGCGCCGACGCCCTCCGTCACGGCCTCCGACAGCCCGTCCCCACCCACGCCCGCGCGCACCGTCGCGCCCGCGCCCGCTCCCACGTCGTCCGAGCCGCCATCGCCGCGCGGGCCCGTCCTCGCCGAGCTGTCCATCCCGTCGATCGGCGTGGCCGGTCTGGACGTCGTGCCGTACGAAGGCACGACCGACGACCGGGCGGGCACCCGGATCCAGGACCGCGGTGTGGCCGCGAGCCCGCACGGCGCGCGCGGCGGCGTCGGACCGGGGGAGATCGGCAACTATCTGGTGACCGCCCACCGGCTCTCGGCCGGCGGGGCCCTGCGTGACCTTCCCGCCGTCGAGGTGGGCGACCTCGTGCATGTCACGGCGGCCGGCACGGTGTACACGTACCGGATCGTCGAGACGCGGAGCACGTCCTTCCGCTCGGACCGCTCGCTCGCCGAGCAGCGGGCCGCCGTGCCGGGCGAGCCGGGCGAGAAGCCCACTCGGGCCATGATCACGCTCTCCACCTGCGCGACCCCCGAGGACAACGCGGCAGGCAACTACTGGCGCGACGCCAACGGCAACCCGGAGCACCGCATCGACAAGATCGGTGTCCTGACCGCCGAACGGCCCGCCTAGAACTGCCGCCCGGATCTGCCGCCCGGAACTTCCGTAGAGAACTCAGGACAGCGCCCGCGCCGCGTGCGCGCGGACGTCGGCGTCGGGGTCGGCGGTGGCCGTGGTGAGAGCGGTCCGGGCCTCTGGCGTGGCGCGGTGGGGGTGCAGGGAGAGGACGGCGGCCTTGCGTACGTCCGCGTTCGGGTCGGCCAGAGCCTCGGCGAGCGCGGGGACGGCCGGCCCGGCCGGGGCAGCGCGCAGCGCGGTCGCGGCCCCGGCCCGCACCTGCCAGGCCGAGTCGGCCAGCGCGGCCACGGCGCCCTCGACGTACGCGGGCGGGCACCCGGTGACCGCGAGGGCGGCCAGGGCGGCGCCCCGGACGAGCGGGTCGGGGTCGGCGAGGAGCGGCCGCAGCGGCTCGGGCGCCGGGCTCCGTACGGAGGCCAGGCCGCGTGCCACCGCGACCCGGACCTCCCGGGCCGGGTCGGCGGCGGCCACGACGAGCTCCGCGACGGCGTCCACCGAGACGAGGGCGCGGACGGCGTGCACGCGGACGTCGAGACCGGCGTCGCCGCCGGAGAGCGCGCCGGCGTACCCGGAGGCGTACAGGGCGGCGTCGCCGAGCCGAAGGGCCCGCAGCACCTCGAGCGCGGCGGCCCCGACGACCGGATCGGCCCCGGCCAGGGCCTCCCGGAGCGCCGCTGCCAACTCCGCTTCGGCGGGCAGCACTTCGACCAGCTCGCGCAGGGCGGCCGACGCGGCGTGCCGGACCTGCGGCACGGGATCCCGCAGCCGCTCGGCGAGCGCGGGACCGGCCCCGGCCGGCACGGTCTCCCCGAGCGCGGCCACGGCGGCCGTCCGGACGGCCGGGTCGGCGTCGGTGAGGTACGGCCGCAGCGCGCCCAGGTCGGGGGCCTCCTCGGCGAGCGCGAGCAGCCGCAGAAGCGCGGGGTTCGTCCCGCCCGAGGCGGCGGGGGACGGCTGCGCGGAGTCGCCGGCCGCCGGGGAGGAGCCGGGCGCCTCCCTCGTCGTCGACGCCGGAGGCACGTCCCGGCTCCCCGCCGTGGCCGTCGGGACCAGCGCCACCTCGCCCAGCCACCGCTCAGGGCCCTGTTCGGGGGTGAACTCCGGGACCGGGACGACGTACGGCTCGATCGGGCGGGCCGTGAACTCCATTGCCCCGCCAGGGGATTTGCGCAGGTCGATGTGGTGCAGCCAGCTCGTGTCGTCGCGCTCCGGGTGGTCCAGCCGCTCGTGGTAGAGCCCCCACCGGGACTCGGTCCGCGCCAGCGACGCGCGGGCGGCCATCTCCGCGCAGTCCCTGATGAAGGACACCTCCGCGCACCGCATCAACTCGTGCGCGGTGCGCGCCCCGAGCCCCTCGATCTCCGCCGACATCCGGGTGAAGGCCTCCACCGCGAGCGACAGCTTCGCTCCGGTCTTCGGCGGCGCCACGTAGTCGTTCACGAACCGGCGCAGCTTGTACTCCACCTGCGGCTGCGGCGGTCCGTCGGGGTTGCGCAGCGGGCGGTAGACCAGCTCGTGGGCGGCGGCGAGCTGCTCGGCCGGCAACTCCCCCTCGTACGCCCGGTACCGGGCCGCGTCCTCGCCGGCCAGGTCCCCGAAGACGAACGCGCCGATCATGTAGTTGTGCGGGACGCACGCCAGGTCCCCGGCCGCGTACAGCCGCGGAACGGTCGTGCGGGCATGCGCGTCGACCCGTACCCCCGAGGCGGAGTGGCCGCCGCACAGACCGATCTCGGAGATGTGCATCTCGATGTCGTGGGTGCGGTAGTCGTGGCCGCGGCCCTGGTGGAAGGTGCCGCGCGTCGGGCGTTCCGTCGTGTGCAGGATCGACTCGACCGCGCCGATCGTCTCCTCGGGCAGATGGCTGAGCTTCAGATACACCGGCCCCCGGTCCGAGGCGAGTTCGGTCGCGAACTCGGCCATCATCTGCCCGGACCAGTAGTCCGACTCGACGAACCGCTCGCCGTGCCGGTTCACCTGGTACCCGCCGAACGGGTTCGCCACGTACGCGCAGGCGGGCCCGTTGTAGTCCTTGATCAGCGGGTTGACCTGGAAGCACTCGATGCCGGTGAGGGCCGCGCCCGCGTGGTACGCCATGGCGTAGCCGTCGCCCGCGTTGGTGGGGTTCTCGTACGTCCCGTAGAGGTAGCCGGAGGCGGGCAGGCCGAGCCGGCCGCAGGCGCCCGTCGCCAGGATCACCGCGCCGGCCCGTACGGTGACGAACGCGCCGGTACGGGTGTGGAAACCGGCCGCGCCGATGGCCCGCCCGTCGTCCGGGTGCGTGAGCACGCGCACGGGCATCACCCGGTTCTCGATCCGGATCCGCTCCCGCATCTCACGGCGGCGCAGCTGCCGGTAGAGGACCTTCTTGACGTCCTTGCCCTCCGGCATCGGCAGCACGTACGAACCGGAGCGGTGCACCTGCCGGACCGCGTACTCGCCGTGCTCGTCCTTCTCGAACTTCACCCCGTACGACTCCAGGCGCTGCACCATCGCGAAGCCGCGGGTCGCTGTCTGCCGGACGGTGGACTGGTCGACGATGCCGTCGTTGGCGCGGGTGATCTCGGCGACGTAGTCGTCGGGTTCGGCCCGGCCGGGGACGACGGCGTTGTTGACCCCGTCCATGCCCATGGCGAGGGCGCCGGAGTGCCGGACGTGCGCCTTCTCCAGGAGGAGGACGTGCGCGCCGCGTTCGGCGGCCGTCAGCGCGGCCATCGTGCCGGCCGTGCCGCCGCCGATGACGAGGACGTCGCAGACCAGCTCCGTCGCGTCGGCGAGGTCGGGGACGGGGAGAGCGGGCGGGGTGAGCAGGGACGCGGCGGCGGCCGGGGGAGTGTCCACTGGGGTGTCCACGGGGTGCCTTTCGGGGTGCTTCGGTCGGTGGATCAGAGGGACGCGAGGACGCGGCGGCGCAGCTCGGCCGTTTCGGGTGCCTGCCGGGCGTCCCTGCGGCGCGGGTGCGGTACGTCGAGCACCTCGCCGGACGGGAGCAGCGCGACCCGGTCGCCCAGGTGGACGGCCTCGTCCACGTCGTGCGTGACGAAGACGACGGTGGCTCCCGTGCCGCGCAGGATCTCCACCAGGAGGTCCTGCATCCCGGCGCGGGTGTGCGCGTCGAGCGCGCCGAAGGGCTCGTCCATCAGGACCGCCCGTGGCCCGCCGGCCAGCGCGCGGGCCAGCTGGACGCGCTGCCGCTGTCCGCCGGACAGCTGGTGGGGCAGCTTGCCCGCGTGGTCGGCGAGGCCGACCCGGTGCAGCCACTCGGCGGCGGACCTGCGTCGTTCGGCCCGGGGGACCCGGCGGATCGCCAGCGGAAGTTCCACGTTGGCGCGGACGGTCCGCCACGGCAGCAGGGCGTCGTCCTGGAAGACCAGAGCCCGGTCGGCGTCCGGTCCTTCGACCGGCCGCCCGTCGTGCGTCACCCGCCCGTCCAGCGGCGGGAGCAGTCCGGCGAGGGTGCGCAGCAGGGTCGACTTGCCGCACCCGGACGGACCGACGACGGCCAGCAACTCGCCTGGTTCCACCCGGAGTTCGGTGGCGGCGAGGACGACGGCACCGTCCGGGTGCCCGAGCCGTACGTCGTGTAGGGCGAGGGCGGCGCCGGAGGCGGTCGGACGACTCATGACACCGACTCCTTGTCGGGGGCGGGGGCGGGGGCGTGTGCGGGCGCGGAGCCGGGGGCCCGGACGGTGACGGTCGGGGCGGCCGGGGCCGTACCGGAGTCGTTCCGTCGCGAGGCCGGTCGGCCGCGCCGGCGGGCGACCGGGCGGGCCGCCGGGCGGGGCAGCCAGGCGGTCGTCCGGCGGCCGACGAACTCCACAGCGGTGGCGGTCAGCCGGCCCAGGGCGCCGATGGTGACCATGCCGACGAAGACCCCCGGATAGTCGACGACCGTGTAGTCCTGCCAGGTGCGGTAGCCGACCCCGTACTCGCCGGAGATCATCTCCGCCGAGATCACACAGATCCACGAGACGCCGACCCCCACCGACAGACCGCCGAACACCCCGGGCAGGGCGCCGGGCAGCACCACCGAGAAGAGCACCCGCGTCCGGCCTCCGCCCATGGTGAGCACGGCTTCCTCCCACACCGGGGAGAGGGCCCGCACGGCGTGCCGGGTCGACACCAGGACCGGGAAGAAGGCCGCCGTGAAGGTGATGAAGACGATGCCCTGCTCGTTGCTGGGCAGCAGCAGGATCGCGACCGGGACCAGGGCGATCGCCGGTATCGGACGCGCGACTTCGAGAACCGGGCCGAGGAGGTCGGCGGCCCAGCGGGAGCGGGCGATCAGGGTCCCGACCGCCACGCCGAGGACCGAGGCCAGCGCGAAGCCGACCACGATCCGGCGCAGGCTGTGGCCCAGGTCCTGCCAGTAACCTTCCGTGCCCACCCGGTCGGCGAACGCGGCTGCCACCTCGCCGACCGTGGGGAACTGCTCGAACCGCAGCCAGAGGTCGACGTCGAGGACGGTCAGCAGCTGCCACACGCCGAGCGCCGCCACGAGCGAGCCGGCCCGCAGCAGCCGACGGCCCACGCCGCTCATGAAGCGGCCAGCCCGAGGGCGGTCGGATAGTCCACGACCCGCGCACCGGCGTGCCCGGCGACGTACGCCCGCGCTCCCGCCGGCGTCACGAAGGCCCGCAGCTCGGCGCCTTCGACGACCCAGACGGCCTTGTCGGCGAACCAGGACGTGCCGGTCACCGCGTCCGGCACGTACGCGGCGCGGACGTCACGGCCCGCGTCCCCGACCGCCTTCAGGAGCGCCTTCGGGCTGTCGAACGTACGGGTGTCGCTCCGCCCCTTCAGCCACAACTCGGGCTTGGCGGCCCCCGCCTTCGGGTAGGCCGTCCGCCGCTCGGCACGCTCCTGCGGAGCCCGGTCGACGAAGGCGTCCACGTCCACGTCGCCGACGAGCCCGGCGTCCCTGAGGAGCGGCACGTCCTGCTTGAGCGCGTCGATCAGCTCCGGGCGCAGTTCCGGGTCGAAGGTGGCGATGCCCTGGGCACCGTTGTAGAGGTGGACCACCTCGGCCGGCAGTCCGGTCTCCTTCGCCACCGACTCGGCGGCGGCGACCGGACGGGTCCGCAGATGGTCGGTGGCCCGCCGCTGTGCGGCGAGGAAGTCGTCCAGCACTCCCGCCCGCTCCTGCGCGAACTTCTCCCGCACGGTGACCCCGTGGAAGGTCGGCAGGTTCAGCTCCGCCCCGTCGTACAGCGCGGTGGCGCGGCCCTCGAAGGCCAACAGCCCCGGCCAGGCCACGAACTGGGAGAGCGCGTCCACACTCCCGGCGGTCAGCGCGGACGCGCCGACACTGGGCTGCTGGTTCAGCTTCCTGATGTCCTTCCCCGGGTCGACGCCCGCGCGCCGGAGCGCCCGTACGAGCGTCCCGTCGGCGGCCGAGCCGACGCTCGTGGACACCTTCCTGCCGCGCAGGTCGGCCAGTGAACGGACGGGAGAACCGGGCGCGGTCATCACGGTGTTGAGCCCGCCGCGCAGGTTGTAGCCGGTGACCGAGACGAGCCGCGTGGGCTGCCGCAGCTGCTTGCCGCGCGCTGCGTTGATGAGCAGCGGGAAGTCGCCCATCGAGCCGATGTCGATCTTCCCCGCGGTCATCTGGGCCGTGATCGGCGCGCCGGTCGCGTAGTCCTGCCAGACGACCTTGTAGCTGACGCCGTCCTTCCTGCCGCGCGCGGCGAGCTCCTCCTCGAAGTAGCCGAGGGAGCGCAGCAGGGTGCCGGCGGTGACGGTGTTGATGGTCTTGGACTGGTAGCCGACGGTGACCGTGACGGTTCGCCCGCCGCCGCCCGGGCCGTCGGCGTCCGCCGCGCCGCCGCAGCCCGTGAGCAGCGGCAGCAGCAGACCGAGGGCGAGGGGGAGGAGGACGGCGCGGAGCGGGGTGCGGCGCGTGCCGGGCATGCGCATGGGAATCGGGCCTTTCACCGGAGCAGGTAGGGCATGTTGACGGTGACCGCGCCCGTGGGGCAGCGGGCGGCGCAGGGGCCGCAGTACCAGCACTCGTCGACGTGCATGTACGCCTTGCCGTCGTCCTTGCGGATGGCGAGCGAGTCGAGCGGACACATGTCGACGCAGAGCGTGCAGCCGTCGATGCACAGGGACTCGTCGATGGTCACGGGCACGTCGGCGCGTTGGGGCACCAGAGGCATGGCTGTCTCCAGGAAGGAAGAAAGGAAGAAAGGAAGAAGGGAGCGAAGGAAGGGGAAGGGCCCGCCGGAAGCGTTCAGAGGGAGCGGTGGAGCAGACCGCTCATGGTGATGCGGTCGCCCCGGAACCGGATGAACTCCAGGTCCACGGGCCGCCCGTCGGGCAGACAGGTCAGCCGTTCGAGCATCAGCAGCGCCGCCCCGCGCGGTGCCTGGAGCACGGCGGCGGAGTGCGCGTCGGCGTTGACGGCTTCGAGGGTGATCTCGGCGTGCCCCAGGGGCCGGCCGGTGAGCGTCTCCAGGAGCCGGAAGACATCCGTGTTCTCCAGGTCGCAGCCGAGGAGTTCACCGCCGATGTCCAGGGGGAGGTACGACAGGTCCAGGGAGAGCGGCAGCCCGTTCAGCCGCCGCAGCCGCTCGATGCAGAGCACGTCCGAGTGCTCGGGCAGCCGCAGCCGGTGGGCCACCGGCCCCGACGCGGCGACCGGCCCCACCGTCCGCACCTCGTTGGTGACCCTGCCGTGCTCGTGCAGGGTCTCGGCGAGACCCTGGAGCCGGTTCAGGCCGTGCGGGTACTTCTCGCCGACGACGACCGTGCCGACCCCCGGCTGCCGCTCGACGAGCCGCTCGCCGCGCAGCAGTTCCAGGGCCTGGCGGACGGTGTTCCGGCTCGCCCGGTGGTCGGCGGCGATGACGTCCTCCAGGGGGAGGACACCGCTGGGGAAGCCCCCGGTGAGGATCTGGTGGCGCAGCAGGTCGGCGAGTTGCCGGGCCCGGTCCGCGCGGAGTCGCCGACGCCGCGCGGCGGCGACCGGGAGGGAGGCGGGGGTGGGTTCGGCTGGCATGACCCGGAACGTACCGGCGGCCGGCCGGGCGTGGTGTTGCGGCGGTATTGCGCCACCTGACGACCCGAGGGCACGGCTGTGACCTGCGATGTCCCGGCCGCCCTCGCAAGATCCGCCACCCGGCCGCCCACCAGCCGGACACGCGCTGCCCACGATGCGACACGGCGCCCCTTCTCCCGGCGTGGTCACGGCGCGCGCCGACGCCGCGTGCCGACGCCGCGCGCCGTGCGGGAATCGGCGTCCGCTGCCCCGGCGCTGTACGAGAGGGTCCCCCTCCTTTCGGCGTGTCATCGGCCTTTCGGGCGCCGCACCTGGAAGCTGCTCGGAGTGTCGGCCTCCGGCACCTGACGGGCCCGCGCGCCGACGGCGGGCGGGGCCGGCCGCAGGAAGGGGGCCTGACCTGGGTTTTCCCGGGCCAAATGCCGGGAACCAGCCCTTTTGCCCCTGGCTCCGCCGTCGGACTGCCGGGGCACACCCGAGGTTCCGTCTGGAGGTCGCATGCTTCTCACCCACCACATCGACGTCGGCACGCTCCGCGTCACCCTGCATCAGGGCCTCGACGTCACGAACCGGGCCGCGGCCGCGCTGTTCATCCAGGCCCTGGTCGACGCCCACCGGCCCGCGGCCGTCGTCCTCGACCTGCCCGGCGGACCGGCCTCCGCCGCGACCATGAGCGCGGTCGCCCGCGCGAAGAGGATGTGCGACAGCCTCTCCATCCCGTTCACGCTCTTCCACCGGCCGACCGAGCGGGCACTGTCCCGCGAGCCGCTCGCGGCGGCGGCGGGGGAGTGAGGAGGTCCCGCCGGGCGGGCGCCCGGCGGGACGGTGAGCAGACCACGACTCCGCGGCGTCAGGACTCGACGAGCACCACGTCGAGCCGTCGGGGGCCGTGGACCCCCTCGACCCGGTCGAGTTCGATGTCGCTGGTGGCCGAAGGGCCCGAGATCCAGGTCAGGGGGCGTGTCGGGTCGAGCCGTTCGAGCGCCTGGGGGACCGAACCGACGACCTGTTCGGGGACGCGGACCAGACACACGTGGTGGTCGGGGACGAGGGTGAGCCTGCGGCCGCCCTGGTCGGCACCGGCGTCGAGGACCACGGTGCCGGTCTCGGCGACGGCCACCGCGCAGCCGGTCACGACACTGTCCACGGTGTCGAGTTCGTACGGGGTGAGGCCGGGACGGTCCGCGACGACAGTGGCGTCCGTACGGGCGAGCAGCGCGCGGGGCAGCCCGGCCGGCGCGAGGACCTGGCGCGTGCCGCGCTCGGCGAGGAGGCGCCCGACCAGCTCCGCCACCTCCTCCGGACGGCAGCGGTGGACGACGGCGCGGTAGTCCGCCAGGTTCTCGGCGAGGAGCCCGACGGTCCGGTCGGTGTCCCGCTCTCCGTGCTCCCGGAGATAGGCGCGGGGTACGGCCGTCTCGTAGGAACGGTCCGCGTCGGCCGGGGGCACGTCGGCCAGGGCCTGACGGATCCGGCGCAGGACGAGGTCTCGGCTGCTCACGCGGATCCCTCCTTGCGCTCGTGCTCGGGGCCTCGGTGCTCGCCGGGGTCCACGTGCTCGGGGCCTTCGTGCTCGCCGGGGTCCACGCGCTCACGGCCCCCCTGCTCACGGCCACCGTGCTCGCGCATCCACCACGTACGGAAGGACTCCGCAGGAACCTCCGGCAGATCCCGGCTGTCCGTCCACGCGCGCCCGGGGCCGGGCAGCCGGGAGGGGTGGAGGCGGCGGGTGAGAGCGGCCACCCGCTGCCCCGCCGCGTACGCGCGAGGATGCTCGAAGGCCCAGGCGGCAGCGCCCATCGCCGCGCCCTCCAGACGGTGGCCGCCCTGCTCGACGACCTTCTCGCGGAGGTGGACGAGGACCTCGGGGATGTCGATGGCGACCGGGCACACGTCGTAACAGGCCCCGCAGAGCGAGGACGCGTACGGGAGCGAGGCGTCGATCTCGCTCGCGGTGCCCCGGAGCTGGGGTGTGAGGATCGCGCCGATCGGGCCGGGGTAGACGGAGCCGTAGGCGTGACCGCCGGCCCGTTCGTACACCGGGCAGACGTTGAGGCAGGCCGAGCAGCGGATGCAGCGCAGCGCCTGCCGGCCGACCTCGTCGGCGAGGGTGTCCGTGCGGCCGTTGTCGAGCAGGACGAGATGGAACGTCCTCGGCCCGTCGCCGTCCGTCGTGCCCGTCCACATGGAGGTGTACGGGTTCATCCGCTCCGCGGTCGAGGAGCGGGGCAGGGTCTGGAGGAAGACCTCCAGATCCCGCCAGGTCGGGACGGTCTTCTCGATGCCGACGACGGAGATGAGGGTCTCGGGCAGGGTGAGGCACATGCGGCCGTTGCCCTCGGACTCGACCACCACCAGCGTGCCGGTCTCGGCGACCATGAAGTTGGCCCCGGAGATGCCGACCTTGGCGCGCAGGAACTTCTCCCGCAGGTGGAGCCGGGCGGCCTCCGCGAGGTCGGCGGGCCGGTCGGTGAGGTCCTCGGGTGCCGGGCGCCCCCAATTCCCCATCTCCGCGCGGAAGATGTCCCGGATCTCGCCCCGGTTGCGGTGGATGGCGGGGACGAGGATGTGCGAGGGCCGGTCGTCGCCCAACTGCACGATCAGCTCGGCGAGATCGGTCTCGTAGGCGGCGATCCCCGCCGCCTCCAGTGCTTCGTTGAGCCCGATCTCCTGCGTGGCCATCGACTTGACCTTGACGACCTCGCGCTCCCCGGTGGCCAGCACGAGGTCGGTGACGATCCGGTTGGCCTCGTCGGCGTCGGCGGCCCATTGCACGGTTCCGCCGGCGGCGGTGACCGCCGCCTCCAACCGCACGAGGTAGTGGTCGAGATGGCGGAGGGTGTGTTCCTTGATCCGCTTCCCGGCCTCGCGCAGTTCCGCCCAGTCGTCCAACTCGGCGACCGCCTTGGCCCGTTTGTCGCGGATGGTGTGCGTGGCGTGCCGGAGGTTGGCGCGCAGGGTGGGGTTCCGTACGGCCTCGTGCGCGGCCTTCGGGAACGCGGGCATGCCGAGATATGCCCTCCCGTCGCCCGACCGCCGCCCCTCGACGAGCGCTTGCGCGCGCACCTTCTTGTCCGTCACGCCAGAGGCTCCTCTTCCGTGCTCGCCAGGATCTCGGCGATGTGGACGGGCCGGACGCCGACCGCGAGCCGGCTCATCGTGCCGCCGAGGTGCGTCAGACACGAGTTGTCGGCGGCGCAGAGCACGTCCGCGCCGGTCGAGACGGCGCTTCGGACCTTGTCGGCGCCCATCGCGGCGGACACGTCCGGGTTCTTCACCGCGAACGTGCCACCGAAGCCGCAGCACTCCTGCGCGCCCGGCAACTCCACGAGCTCCAGGCCCTTGACCGCCGCGAGGAGCCGCTGGGGCCGGTCGGCGAGGCCGAGGCCGCGCGCGCCGTGACAGGTGGGGTGGTAGGTGACCCTGTGCGGGTAAAAGGCGCCGACGTCCGTCACCCCGAGGACGTCGACGAGGAACTCCGTCAGCTCGTACGTCTTCGGCACCACCGGCGTGACCGCCGCGGCGAGCCCGTCGCCGCGCCCCTCCGCCCGGGCCCGCGCGCCCATGCGCGGGTAGTGCTCGCGCACCATCGCACCGCACGAACCGGACGGCGTGACGATCGCGTCGTACGCGCCGAAGACCTCCGCGAAACGGCGCGCGAGCGGCTCCGCGCGGCGGCGGTAGCCGGTGTTGTACTGCGGCTGCCCGCAGCAGGTCTGGTCCGTCGGGAAGTCGACGTCGACGCCGAGCCGGCTCAGCAGCCGTACGACGGCGCGGCCGGTGTCCGGATAGAGCGTGTCGTTGACACAGGTCAGGAACAGAGCGACACGCATCGGGCTCCTTCACGTCGGATCACGTCCGGGGATCCTTGATCCTCACCCCGGAACGTATCCCGCGGCAACGCGTTCACGCAGCGCCCTGCCCGGGAGTTGTCGCACCCGACTCGTACGCTCGCTGCATGACGTCCTACGAAGGCACCCACCCCACTGTCTCCGCCGAGGTGGGCGATCACGGAGCCACCGGGTGCGGGAGCGCCGCCGTGTAGCGTCGTGATCATGGAATCACCGACTCGGACTACGACCGACCAGGCGCCCGCGAACCCCGCCGCCACCGACGACATGCTGGCCACCCAGCCCGTCGGGTACTGGGTCGGGCTCGCCCACGCGGCCGTCACGCGGCATCTGCGGGACGCCATGGCGAAGGTCGACGTCACGCAGCCGCACTACTGGGTGCTGAACCGGGTCGACGGCGGTCCCACGGCGCCGAGTCGGGGCGAGGTCGTCGGGCAGCTGACGCACCTGGCCGACGGGCCGCACGAGATCGGCAGGGCCGTCGACCAGTTGCTGCACCGCGCCTGGCTCCGGCTCGACGACGGGGAGCTTCTGCACCTCACGGCGGCCGGTGAGGCCGCCAGGGCGCGGCTTCGCGCCCTGGTGACCGAGGTCCGTGCCGTGGTCCACAGGGGCATCGGCGACGACGAGTACGTCGCCGCCCTCAAGGTGCTCCGGAGGATGGTGGCCAACGTTGACGAGGGCGACCGGGCTCACCTCACGCCGTGAGGCCGGGGACCGCTGTCCGCCTCGGCGGGGTCCAGCCTCGGTGGGGGACCGAGTCGAGGAGGAGGCGGGTGTAGGGGTCGGCCGGGGTGTCCAGGAGGCGGGCGGTCGGGCCGTGCTCCACGACCCGGCCCGCCTTGAGGACCAGCAGCTCGTCCGTGACGTGGCGCACCACCGCGAGGTCGTGCGTCACGAAGAGGAAGCCGATACCCGTTTCGCGGCGGATCCGCGACAGGAGTTCCAGCACCTGCGCCTGGATGGAGACGTCCAGCGCCGCCACCGCCTCGTCGAGGACGAGGACCCGCGGTTCGGCCGCCAGCGCGCGGGCGATCGCCACCCGTTGGCGCTGGCCGCCCGACAGACGGCCGGGGAGCGCCGTCGCCTCCCGCTCGCCGAGGCCCACCTGGTCGAGGAGTTCGGCGACGCGCGCCTGCCTGGACCGTGTGTCCATGGGGTGGTGAAGGCGGAGCACCTCCTCCACGCACCTCGCCACCGGCACCCGGGGGTCCAGGGAGAGGTACGGGTCCTGGAAGACCATCTGGATCTCCCGGGCCCGCGCCAGGCGTTCGGCCCGCCCACGCGCGGGCGCCGAACGGTCCCGGCCGCCGACGCGGACCGTGCCGCCGTCGGGTCGCTCCAGACCGACCAGCATGCGCACGGTCGTCGTCTTGCCGCTGCCGGACTCACCGACGATGCCGAGCGAGGCACCCGGCGCGAGCGTGAACGACACGTCGTCCACGGCCGCATGATCCCCGTACCGCTTGCACAGACCCTCGACGACCAGGTCCTCCGGCGTACCGCTCACAGTTCGATCCCTTCCTCGGCACGGTGGCAGGCGGCCCGGCCGTCGCCCGGTACGGGTGTCTCCCGCAGTACGGACGTCTCCCGCAGGACGGGTATCTCCCGGAGCACGGGTGTCTCCTGCGCGCACCTCGGCAGCGCGTGGGCGCAGCGCGCAGCGAAGGCGCAGCCCGGCGGCGCCTCGGCCAGGGAGACGGGCCGCCCCGGGATGGGCCGCGGCGCCGGGGCCCCGGCCTTGATGCGCGGGGTGCAGGCCAGCAGCCCCGCCGTGTACGGGTGACGCGGCCGGTCGAACAGCGCGTCCGTGCCCGCCGTCTCGACGATCCGGCCCGCGTACATCACGTACACCCGGTCGCAGATCGCCGACGCCAGCTCCAGGTCGTGCGTGACGAAGAGCAGACCCGTGCCCCGCTCCGCCTGGAGGCGGGTGAGGATGGCGATGATCTCGGCCTGCGTGGTGACGTCCAGCGCCGTCGTCGGCTCGTCCGCGACCAGCAGCTCCGGCTCGCCGGCCAGCGCCGCCGCGATCACCACCCGCTGGAGCATGCCGCCCGAGAACTGGTGCGGATAGCGGCGCAGCGCCCCGCGCGGGTCGCGGATGCCGACGGCGTCGAGGAGTTCCTCGGCCCGGGCGCGCGCCACCGCGGCCGGGGTTCCCGCGCCGCGCAGCCCCTCCGTGAGGAAGTCGCCCACGCGGCGCAGCGGGTTCACCGACGCCCGGGGGTCCTGGTAGATCATCGCGACCCGGCGGGCGCGCAACCGGCTCAGCTCGGCGCGGTCCATCGTCAGGACGTCGCGCCCCCCGACCCGTACCTCACCGGTCGTCCGCGCGCCGGCCGGCAACAGACCCAGCACACTGCGGCACGCGACCGACTTGCCCGAGCCGGACTCGCCGACCAGACCCACGGTCTCACCGGCCGCGACCCGGAGCGTGACCCCGTCGAGCAGCGGCCGCGCCGCCTGCCCGTCCGGCAGCCGGACCCCGAGCCCGTCGATCTCCAGCAGCGGAGACAGCTTGTCCATCGTGCTCACCGCTCCCGCTTCGCGATCCGGTCGGCGAGGCCCTCGCCGACGATGCCGAACGCCACCACGGCCAGCACCACGCAGACCGACGGCGCCATCGAGGGCAGCATCGCGCCCTGCTGGAGGGCCCCCTGACCCTCGTTGATCATGGCGCCCCAGTCGGCCGTGGGCGGCTGCACGCCGAAGCCCAGGTACGACAGCGCGGCCAGGTCCATCAGGGCGTACCCGAAGTTCATCGCGGACTGCGCCAGGACCGTCGGGGCGATGTTGGGCAGCAGATGGCGCAGACAGATCGTCCAGCCCGACCAGCCCTGCACCCGGTACGACTCGATGTACGGACGCGCCTTCTCCTGACGGGCGATCCCGCGCACGAGCCGGCCGACGTACGGCGTGTACGCCACCGCCATGGCGATCACCGGCGCGGTCATGCCCGAGCCGAGGACCGCCACGAGGAGGATCGCGAGCAGCAGCCCCGGCAGGGCGAAGACCAGGTCCATGGAGCGGGAGAGCACGGCGTCCGCCCAGCCGCCGCGCCAGGCGGCGACGAGACCGAGCAGCGTGCCGAGGAGCGTGGAGACGCCGACCACGAGCAGCGGGCCGAGCAGCCCGGTCCGGGCGCCGTGCAGCAGCCGCGACAGGATGTCCCGGCCCGACTGGTCGGTGCCGAGGAGATGGTCGCCGCTCGTGCCGACCAGGCTCGCCGACAGGTCCAGCGCCTCCGGGTCGTACGGCGCGAGGACGGGGGCGAGGGCGGCGACCAGGACGAGCGCGACCAGCACGACGACGGCTGCCGTGAAGAGCGGGCCCTGCCCGAGGACGCGCAGCCCGCGCAGGCCCGGGCGGCGGCGCAGCGCGCCCGGCGCCGACGCCGACGGCGAAGGGGACGGCGACGGCGAGGGTGGCGAGAGGGTGGTGGTCATCAGGAGGCCTCCCCCTGGAGCGAGACGCGGGGGTCGATGAGCGGAACGAGCAGGTCGACGAGGAGATTGACGAGGACGAAGCCCGTCACACCGAGCAGGGTGATCGCCTGCACGACGGCGAAGTCCTTCGCCGTCACGGACTGCACGAGCAGCGAACCCACCCCGGACACGTTGAACGCGGTCTCCACGATGGACGTGCTGATCAGCAGGGAGGCGAGCATCGTGCCGCCGACCGTGACGATCGGACCGAGCGCGTTGCGCAGCACGTGCCGGCGGACGACCGCGCGGCCGGCGACACCCCGGGCGCGCGCCACCTCGACGTGGTCGCGCCCCAGCTCGTCGAGCATGGCCGACCGGGTCACCCGGGCGAGCAGCCCGGCGAAGGTGATCGCGAGGGCTAGGGCCGGCAGCGTCAGGTGGTACACACGGTCGCCGAACCCCTCGGGCGTGCCACCGGGGCCCGGGAACCAGCCCAGTTGGACGGAGAAGAGCGAGACGAGCCCGATGGCGCTGACGAACGAGGGGGTCGCCGTCGCCACACCGGTGCCGAGCAGCACCGCCCGGTCCACCGCTCCGGGCCGCAGCGCCGCCAGCACACCACCGGACACCCCGAGCAGGGCGACGAGCAGCGCCGCGTACCCGATGAGCACGCCCGTGCCGGACAGCCGTGAGCCGATCAGCGCGCCCACGTCCTGGTGGAACTGCGCCGAGCGGCCGAAGTCGCCCTGCAGCACCCCGCCCAGCCACTTCGCGTACTGGACCGGCACCGGGTCGTCCAGGTGGTACTGGGCGCGCAGGGACGCGACCGTCTCCGGGGTCGCGGGGCGGCCGTGCAGCAGGAAGGAGACCGGGTCGCCGGGAGCGAGGTGCACGGCGCCGAAGACCACGACCGAGGTCACGAACAGCACCGCGACCAGGCCGAGCAGCCGGCCCGTCAGATAGCGCGTCATGATCCGGACGCCCCGATCGTCGCCGCCCACGGGTAGTAGAGCTGGGCGATCCCGGTGGGCGCGCCCGTGACCCGGTTGCCGAGGAAGACCGAGTACGGAGCCTCGTACAGCGGGATGACCGGGAGTTCGCGCACCGCGATCCGCTGCAGCTCGGCGGTCAGGTCGGCCCGGCGGGCCGGGTCGGGCTCCGCGTTCGCCCGCTCGTAGGCGGCGTCGTACGCGGCGTTCGACCAGGCGCCGTAGTTCCCGACGTGGCCCGTGCTCAGGTACTGGTAGAACTCCAGCGGGTCCGGCGTGTTGTCGTAGCCGTTGGTGATGACCAGGTCCAGGCCCGCGCGGGCCGCGGGGTCGACGAAGAGGCTGCTGTACGCCTCCGGGGCGACCGCCTTCAGCCGGACGTCGAGCCCGATCTCCTTGCCCGCCGCCTGGACGGCGTTGGCCACGACGCTGATCTCCGGCGCCAGCGTGCTGGTCGCGAGCGTGACCGTGCGGCCGGCCGCCCCCGCCTCCTCGATCAGCTTCTTCGCGGCGGCCACGTCGTACACCGGCTCGGGGAGCGCGGCGAAGTACGCGTCCGTCTTCTCCGGTACGAGCGCCCACGCGCCGCGTGCGGTGGGGGCCTTCGCCGGGACGCCGACGCCGCCGGCGGCCGCCTTGACGATGTTCTTCCGGTCGAGGGCCATGGAGAGCGCCTGGCGGACCTTCAGATCGCCCAGTGGGCCCTTGAAGTCGAGGACGGAGAGGTCGGCGGCGGCCGTGTTGGGGCCGAAGTACAGCTTCCCCTTGGTCGTGCCGCGCAGCTGCGGGATCGAGGTGGCCGGCACCAGGTAGCCGCCGTCGGCGGTGCCCGACAGGAACGCGCTCGTGCGAGCCGCCGGGTCCTCGATGAAGGTGAAGGTGACGGTGTCGTTCTTGGGGACCAGGGAGGTGTCCCAGTACCCCGGGTACTTCTTGAGCGTCACGCTCTCGCCCTGCGCCCAGCCGTCCAGCGCGTACGGTCCGGTGCAGTTCACCTTGCCCTTCGGGCCGCCGTACTCCTTGCCCGCCTTCTTCAGGAAGGCGGCGCTCTCGACCGTGCCGGGGGAGGCGGCGAGCAGCTCGTTGAGGAGGACGTCGGGCTTGTTCAGCGCGATCGTCACCTCCAGAGGGCCCGATGCGGTGATCGAGGCGACGTTCTTGAACGCGGAGCCCCACGGGGAGCCGGTGGCCGGGTCCATGTGGCGGGTGAGGGAGGCGACCACGTCGCCGGCGGTCATCGTCGTGCCGTCGTGGAACGTCACCCCGGGGCGCAGTGTGTACACCCAGGTCTTCGGGTCCGGGTTGGCGTACTTCACGGCGAGCCCGGGCTCGATCTTCATCTCGGGGGTGACCCGCAGCAGCTGCTCGCAGACGTTGGCGAGCACGGTGTTGGGCGGGTAGTCGTAGGCGAGGGCGTAGTCGAGCGTGTACGGCTCGGCGTAGAGCGACCAGGTGAGGGAGGTGAGTCGTCCCTTCGCGGGCGGGGAGGTGGGGGCGACCGTGTAGGCGGCGGCGCCCGACCCGGCCGTGGTCGCGCCGGAACAGCCGGCGGTGGCGGCCGCGAGGGCGGCGGTACAGGTGAGCAGTGCGGTGGCTCTGGACATGCGCAAGGAGACCCACCCCTTTACGGGTGTAGTGACGGGCGCTGGGGTTGGAGCGGGCGGTGGTGGGGGCACCGGCTGCGTGGGGCGGGTGGTGAGGCCACCCGTCCCACGCGGGTGGGGTGTGGGGTGCGCGTGGGGCCGGGCGGTGAGGCCCGTCCCACGCGGGTGGGTGTGCGGTGTGGGCGTGGCGCGGGCGGTGAGGCCTGCCCCACGTGGGTGGGTGTGGGGTCAGGCGGAGTACACCCGCGTGCCGCCGACGTAGGTGCTGTGCACCCTCGCCTCGGCGATCTCCTCCGCCGGCGCGGTGAAGATGTCGCGGTCGAGCACCACGAGGTCGGCGAGCATGCCCGGGAGGAGCGTGCCGGTCTCGTCGTGGCCGTTCACATGGGCCGAACCGGCGGTGTACGCGGCGACGGCGGTGGCCAGGTCGAGGCGCTGCTCCGGCAGGAAGACCCGTTCGTCGGCCGTGCCGGGCTCCTTCCGGTTCACGGCCACGTGCAGGCCCGCGAGCGGGTCGGGGCTGGACACGGGCCAGTCGCTGCCGGCCGCGAGGGTGGCCCCGGCGCGCAGCAGGGAGCCGAACGGGTACTGCCAGGAGGCCCGTTCGGGCCCGAGGAAGGGGATCGTCAGCTCGTCCATCTGCGGCTCGTGCGCGGCCCACAGCGGCTGGATGTTGGCGATGGCGCCGAGCCGTGCGAAGCGCTCCATGTCGTCCGGGTGGACGACCTGCAGATGGGCGAGATGGTGCCGGTTCCCGCGTCGGCCGTTGGCCTCGACCGCGGCCTCGACCGCGTCCAGGGCCTCGCGCACGGCCCGGTCGCCGAGCGCGTGGAAGTGCACCTGGAAGTCGAGGGCGTCGAGCCGGGTCACGTACGAGCGGAGCGCGACCGGATCGATGAAGCTCAGGCCCGAGTTGGCGGTCGCGCAGCCGCAGCCGTCGAGGTACGGCGCGGTCATGGCGGCCGTGAAGTTCTCCGCGACACCGTCCTGCATGATCTTCACGGAACCGGCGCGGAGCCGCCCGTGCGCCAACGCGCGGCGCCGTTCGACGAGTTCGTCGATCTGTTCCGCGCCCCGTTCGCGGTCCCACCACAGCGCCCCGTTGACCCGTGCGGTGAGCGTCCCCGCGCGGGCGGCGGCGAGATAGGCGTCGGAGGGGTCCGGGTTCCCGCCGTACACCCCGAGCATCGCGTCCTGCCAGCCGGTGATGCCGAGCGAGTGCAGCAGCTCCTGCGCGCGCAGCAGACCGGCGAGCCGGGCGGCGGGGGTGCTCGGCGGGACGAGCCGAGAGACCAGGTTGGTGGCGCCCTCCTGCAGGGTGCCGCTCGGCGTGCCGTCCGGCTCGCGCTCGATCCGGCCGTCGGCGGGGTCCGCCGACTCCCGCGTGAGACCGGCCAGTTCGAGCGCGCGGCTGTTGGCCCAGGCGCCGTGGTGGTCGCGGTTGATCAGGTAGACCGGGCGGTCGGGGACGACCGAATCGAGGAGCTGCCGGGTGGGCGTCCCGCCCTCGAAGCTCTCCATCGACCAGCCGCCACCGGTGATCCACGCGCGGTCCGGGTGGGCGTCGGCGTACTCCTTGATCCGCGTGAGGTAGTCCTCGACGCCGACCGTCCCGGTCAGGTCGCACTCGGCCAGTTCCGTCCCGCCGAACACGGCGTGGATGTGCGCGTCCTGGAAGCCGGGCAACAGCACCTTGCCCCGCAGGTCGACGACCTCGGTGCCGGGACCGATCAGTTCGCGCACCTCGTCGTGGCCGACGGCGGTGATGCGCTCCCCGGTGACGGCGAGAGTGCTCGCCCGGGTGCGGGCGGGGTCGCCGGTGTGGACGGGACCACGGGTGAAGACCAGATCGGCCTTGGGCATGGGGGCTCCAGAACGAGAGTGCGGACGGGGTCTGGTGAACGGATATGGAACTGGTCGGCGCGTTTACATGTCAATGGTGTTGTCATAAGGTCCGGGGCCATGGCCGAACGAGTGGTTCCCGAGGGGCAGCGGCGGCGCCGCAGGCCCACCAAGCAAGGCGCCGTCCTCTCCGAACGGCTGATCATCGACACGGCGCTGCGGCTCGTCACACAGCACGGCGCGGACGCGCTCTCCGTACGGCGGCTCGGCACCGCCCTCGGCGCCGACCCCAGCTCCCTCTACCGGTACTTCCGCAACACCGACGACCTGCTGCTCCGGCTCGCCGACGAGTTCATCGGGCTCGCCCAGGAAGGCTTCACACCCAGCGGGGACTGGCGCGCCGACCTGCGCGACATGGGGCTGCGGATCCACGGGGTGTACGTGGAGAACCCGCAGGTCGCCCTGCTCGCCGCGCACCGGACGACCGGGCGCGCCCACGAGACGGCGGCGGTGGAGAAGATCCTCGGCATCCTGCGCGGGGCCGGTTTCCCCGATCCGACGGCCGTCCGGCTCTACCACGCCTTCGTCGACCAGGCGCTGGCCTTCGCGGCCCTGGACGCGGCGGCCCAGGCCCTGCCGACCCCGGCCCGCGAGGCCGACGAGGAGGTGTGGCTCTCCTCGTACGGGAGACTCCCGGCGGACACCCACCCGAACGTCGCGGCGACCTTCCCGCTCCTCGCCGCCGACATGCGCGACAGCGGCTACCCCTTCGCCCTGGACCTGATGCTCGAAGCGGCGGAGGCGCGGCTGCGGGGGTAGCGGAACCGCTGTGGTGCGGGTGACGGCCGAGGCCGCGAGCGGCTGGGGCAGCTGCTCGCGGCCTCGGCGGGTGGGCGTGCCGGCGGCGGGGTCGGCGTGCCCGCGGCGGGGTCGGCGCGGCCTCGGCGGGTCTGCGTGGGCCTCGGCGGGTCTGCGTGGGCCTCGCGCGGGGCGGCGGTGGTGCTTTGCCGGCTCAGGCCACCAGGGGCGCCCTGCCGGCCGCACGGGCAGCGGTACGGGGACGGGAAGGAGCCGGCGCCGGGGCGAAAACGGGCGGGGTGCCCGGTTCGGCGGTGCCCGCACGCGTCGCGGGCGGCGTCGCGGTGGGCTCGTCGGTCAGCAGGGCGATCAGCGCGCCGCGGGCGCGGGCCACGCGTGAGCGCACCGTGCCGACCGGACACCCGATCGCGGCGGCCGCGTCGGCGTACGGAAGCCCGAGCAGCTGGGTGAGGACGAACGCCTCGCGGCGCTCGGCCGGTATCGCCGCGAGGAGCTCGGCGAGCGCGATGCCGTCGTCGAAGCCGGGCAGACCGCGCGGCTGCGCCAGTTCGGCCGCCGTCTGCCAGTCGTCCCGGCCCGAGAGCCTCGGGCGGGCGGCGGCGTGCCGGACACTGTCGATCACCGTCCTGCGGGCGATCGCGAGGAGCCAGGTCCGTGCGGACGAACGGCCCTCGAAGCGGCCGAGCGCGCCCAGGGCCCGCAGGAACGTGTCCTGGGTCAGGTCGTCCGCCGCCTGGGTGTCGGCGCTGAGGAACGCGACGTACCGCCAGACATCGCGGTGTGTGGCGCGCACGAAGCGGTCCACGGAGTGCGGGTCGCCGTCGCGGGCGGCGAGCGCCAGCAGGGTTACGGCCTCGTCGGCGCTACAGGTGGCGTGCCGCGACGCGCGCGGCTGGTTCGGGGCAGGGGTCATCGCCTCGGGTCCTTCGTGAGGAATGGGGGTCCGGCGGCGCGCGTGGTCGGCGCGGCCGGTGCGTCGTACGGCCGGGCGCGAGCGCGCCGGACCGGTGGTTCCGGTTGCCGCCTGCCGTCAGACGGCGGCGGCGACCGGTGGGGGACCCCGGGAGGTGAGGACGTGGGCGAGGAGGAGCCGTCGGAGCCGTCGGGCCCGCTCCTGGCGGCGGGCGCGGATCCGGGGACGGTGGGGCGGTGCCGGAAGCCGGAGGATCAGAAGGCGCGGCGTCGGCAGGAGGGCCGCGAGGGCGCGCAGGACGCGGAAGGCGGCGCGCTCGCCGTGCGCGAGCCAGAGACCGCACAGCAGCGCGGCCAGGAGGTGGGCGGCGAGCATGCCGCTCGCGGACAGGTCCGCCATGTCGTGGCCGGACATGGGTGTGAAGCCCATGGGGGCGTCGCCCATGAGGGTCCGGCCCATGGGAGCGTCGCCCATGAGGGTTCCCCCCATGGGGTCGTGACCCATGGTGTGCCGGCCCATGTCGGTGTGCCCCATGGCAGCGTGGACCATGTGGTCGTGGCCCAGGGCCGCGTGGGGGACGGGAGCCGTGGTCGCCGCCGGCGCCGGAGCCGTGGCGGGGCTGCCCGCGACGGCACCCGGCGACCGGGCGGCGCTCTGGGCCAGGGAGAACCAGCTGTGCAGCGCCGCCTGGGCGGCGACCGTCGCCGCGGTGACCCCGACGGGACCCCGTTCCCGGTCGGCGAGCCACCAGGACGCCCCGCCGGTCGCGGCGAACGCCGCGGTCAGCGCCCACCAGGGCACGGAGGCGTCCGACATGAGGGCGTGACCGGTGGCTGTGAGCACGACACAGGCGGCCGCGAACATCGCGGCCCGCATCCCTCGACACCACCGGTCCGGAATCATGGCGGGGGCCATCCTCGCACTCCCCTCCGTCCATGGGCACCGTCAGGTACGGAACCGTCCAGCTGCCTTGCTCAGTACGGGAGTTGTGGCACAGGTCACAGCGGAGGCGGGGAACCTCGTCGCCTCCCCGAACGACCCTTGCCTCATGACCACGGAGGGGGACGCGCGGGCGGAACGCCGGCTCACGGCACTGCTGACCTGCGCGATGGCGTTCTCGATGCTGCAGTTGTTCCTGCTCGGCGCGCTCGGGCCGCGGCTTGTCGACGAACTGGGCATCTCCGCCACGATGTTGGGGCTGACCACGACCATCGGCTTCGGCACGGCAGCCGTCCTCTCCCCGTCGGGCGGACGGGTCGTGGACCGGATCGGTCCCCGGCGCTCCCTCGTCCTGCTCCTCCTCGTCTCCTCGGCCGCGCTCGCGCTGATCGGCGCGGCGCCGGGCGCGGGCCTGCTGCTCGGCGCGGTCGCGCTGGGCGGTCTGCCGCAGGCGCTGGCGAACCCCGCGACCAACAAGGCCGTCCTCGCCGCCGTGCCGCCCGAGCGCCGGGGTGCGGTGACCGGCACGAAGCAGTCCGGTGTCCAACTCGGAGCGTTCGCGGCGGGATTGCCGCTTGCCGCGCTCGCGGGCGGGGTCGGCTGGCGGGGCGCCGTCTGGACCGCGGCCGGTACGGCGCTGCTCACCGGCCTGTGGGCGTGGCGCGCGCTCCCCACGGACCCGCCGCCCCAGGCCCCGGCCCAAGCCCAGGCCCAGGCCCAGGCCCAGGCCCCGGCCGCGTCCCCGTCCCAGGCCCCGGGCGGGCGTCCGTCGTTCGTGCCGCGCGGTCCGATCGCCCGGCTCGCGCTCTACTCGCTCTTCCTGGGCTGCGGCATCGCCTCGGTGAACACCTACCTCGCGCTCTTCGGCACGCGCGCGCTGGGCCTCGGGCCGACCGCCGCCGGGGCGCTGGTGGCGGTGCTCGGCGTGGCCGGGATCGCCGGCCGGATCGGCTGGTCGCGGGCGGCCCGCCCCGGCCGCGCCGAGTGGCTCCCGGGCCTGCTGGCCGCCGGCGCGGTCGGCGCGGCGCTCCTGCTCGCGGCCGCGCAGGCCGTGGGACCGGCCGCCTGGTTGGGCGCGGCGGCCGTCGGCGTCTTCGCGGTCGCGGGCAACGCGGTCTCGATGGTGCTCGTCCTCCAACGCGCCGCCCCCGGCCGGGCGGGCCGGGACTCCGCCCTCGTCGCGGCCGGCTTCTTCGCCGGCTTCGCCGTCGGGCCCCCGCTCTTCGGCCTGCTCGCGGAGACGGGCCGCTACGGCACCGGTTGGCTCCTGGTGGCCGCCGAGTTCGCCGCGGCGAGCGCGGTGGCGCTGGCGTGGGCCCGGAAGGACCGCACCCGCGGAACGGTCAAGGCCTCGTGACGCCGACGGGGCAGGCGCCGGACGCGGATCGGCCCGGCATGCGCGGCGGCGCGCCCGAGGGCTGGGCCGCCGAGGCGCTCGGGGACGTCCTCGACCGGGTGGCGGTGACCCGTGCCGAAGTCGGGCCGCGGTTCCCGCTGTTCGCCGAGCCCGAGACCGGGCGCTGGACCACGACCGGGCGCGGCTCGTGGACCGGCGGGTTCTGGGCCGGGCTGCTCTGGCTGCGGGCCAGGCACACCGGCGACCAGCGGGACCGCGCGGCGGCGATGGAGAGCACCGCCCGGCTCGCGCCCTGGGCGGAGGCCGACAGCGCGACACGGGGGCTCATCCTCTGGTACGGGACCGCGCTCGCCGACCACGACCGGGACGCCGAAGCCCTCCGGGCGCGGGCGGCACGCGCCTGCCTGAGGGACTTCGATCCCGAACTCGGCCTGGTCCCCTGGGGCGCGGCGCTCGGCGGTCCCCGCCTGCTGGCCCGGGCCGACGGCGTCCCCGGCCTGGTCCCGCTGCTCGCCACCGAGAGCGCCACCGTCGCCGACGCGCACCTCCGCACCCACCTGGACCTCTGCGTCCACGGCTCCGGAGGACCGCGCCCCGCCTGGCGGTGGGAGAGCGCCCGCGGCTGGCAGCCGTGCGAGGACCCGCCCGCCGACTGGGCCCGGGGCCGCGCCTGGCTCCTCCTCGCCGTGGCCGACACCCTGCTGACGATGCCGGGCCAGGCCCATCAGGCCCACGAGGCGCTGGAGTCGCTCCTGCCCCGCCCGGACGAGCCGCTCGTGCCGCCCGCGCACACCGGCCGGGGCGACGGCATCCTCGACACCTCCGCCGCCGCGATCACCGCCGTGGCCCTGGCGAAACTCGCGCTCCTGCCGGACGGCGACCGCTCGGCGCGGGCGTGGTACGCGGAGCGCTCGCGCGACACACTGCGCGGACTGGTCTGCGCGCACCTCACCGACGGCAGGCTCCTCGACGGCTGTTACGACGCGGGGAGCGCGACCGCCGTGCGCCACCAACTCGTCTGGGGCGATTTCTTCCTGGCCCTCGGCCTCGCCGCGCTCACCGGACTCGTCGACCTCACGGACGTATAGCCGCGGGGCCGCCCGCGCCCCTGCCCCGTAGGACGCGGCGGGCGACCGAGGTGATGTGGAGCTCGTCGGGGCCGTCGAGGATCCGCGCCGCGCGGCCCGTGCGGAAGAGCGCCGGCAGCGCGGTGTCCGGGCCGAGCCCCGCCGCGCCGTGCACCTGGATCGCCGCGTCCGCGACCTTCTGCAGCATCCGCGCGGCCGCGACCTTGGCCAGGCCCACCTCGGTGCGTGCGTCCCGGTCCGCCACCAGCAGCGCCACCGCCTCGTGCACCAGGGGGCGGGTCGTGCGCAGCGCCAGCAGGGCCTCGAAGACATGCTGCTGGACCAGCTGGTGGCCGGCGAGCGGCCCCCGCGAACCCACCCGGGACACCGCCCGGTCGCACATCAGGTCGAACGCGCGCTGCGCCTGGCCCAGCCAGCGCAGACACCGCAACGTCCGCCCCCACAGCAGCCGTTCACCGGCGACGGCAAGCCCCTGCCCCCGCCCTCCGACGAGATGGTCGCCCGGCACGACGACCCCGTCCAGTTCGATCTCCCACTGGCCGCCCGCCCCGAGCACGGGCAGTTCGCGCACGACCCGGAAACCGGCCGAAGCCGTGGGCACGAGCAGCAGCGACAGGCCCTCCCGATCGCAGTCCGCGCCGTCCGTACGGGCCAGCACCGTGACCAGGTCGGCGTCCCCCGCACCCGAGGTGAACCACTTCCGGCCGGTCACGCGCCAACTCCCGTCCGGGCGCCGCTCGGCGCGCGTCGCGGTCAGGAACGGGTCCGTGCCGGGCACGTCCGGCTCGGTCATGGCATAACAGGTCCGTGCCTCCCCGGCCACGAGCGGCTTCAGATACACGTCCCGTACCGCCGCGCTGCCGTGCCGCGCCAGCATTCGCACGTCGAGCAGCGGCGCCGAACCCAGGGCCGAGGGCCCGTGGTCGCTCGCCCCCTCCGCCTCGGCAAACGCGGCGTAGCGGTCCAACCCCAGCCCCCCGCCGCCCAGTTCGGCGGGGAGTGGCAGCGCCCACAGGCCCCGGTCCACCGCCTCGGCCCGCAGCTCCCGCAGGGCCGCGGCTGCCGCCGCCCCACCGGTGTCGAGCACGCCCTCGCGCGGCACGACCAGGGTCCGTACGAACGCGGCCACCCGCGCCTCCAGGGCCGTATCGGCCACGTCACTCCTCCGGTTCGGGTAGCGGGGTCCAGGTCCGGTTCGCCGGGAACCCGTGGGAACGGCTGTCCGACTGACTCATGCGTGGAACTGGTCGGGAGCGGACCCCTTCGGGTTCCCGCTCACCCAACACCCACCGGGCGCCGCCCACCGCCGCGCCGGGAGAGGAGAGGCATGACGACATCCGTCACGACCCCGACGGCCACGCCGCTCGACACGCTTCGGTTCGACGCGGTCGGGCCCCCGGAGGTCGCCGATGTCGTCGCCCGCCACCTGCGGCTGCTCGGCGCCACGCCCGCCTCCCTCGTCGCCCCCGGCCGCGAACAGGGTGCGGCGGGCGCCGAGTTGGGAGGCGGTGGCTTCGCCGCCGTCGAGGCCGCCGTGGCCTGGAGTGACGCGCCCGCCGCCCACGGGATCGGCGACGAGGCGACCGTCCAGGCCGCGACCGGCATCATGGCGGTGCACGGCCGTCGCGACGGTTCGCCGCGCGGACTCGCCGCCGACTTCGCCGCCACCGCCACCGGAGTCCTCACCGTGCAGGGCATGCTGGCCGCCCTGCTCGCCCAGGCCAGGGGCGGCGTCGGGCCCACCAAGGTCCGCACCTCGGCGGACCGCACAGGACTCCTCGCTGTCTCCCAGTACGTCGCCGCCGCCGGGGCAGACGAGGGGGAGGCCGCCGAACTTGCCCCCGGTGGACCACCGTTCACCTCCGCCGACGGCGTCCTGTTCGAGCTGGAGACCCTCGACCCCGGGGCGTGGGCGGCGTTCTGGCGGGCCCTCGACGCGCCCGCCGACGTCGTACGGTCGGGCTGGCGGCCCTTCCAGTTCCGCTACGCCACCGCCTGCGCCCCCTTTCCGGCCGCGCTCCACGCCACCACACGCGCCCACGGCTGGGAGGCCGTGCGCCGGGCCGCGAGCGTCTCGGGAGCCGAGGTCTGCGCCCTGCGCACCCTCGCCGAGCGCGCGGCGGAGGACGACGGCGCCGCCCCCTGGTCGCTCGGCCTCCTGCACCCCGGCGGCGCCGGGCGCCCGCCCGCGGGCACCGCCCCTGCCGCCACCGCGCCCGCGGGGGCCCTGCCCACCCGCGAACGGCCGCTCGCCGGCCTGACCGTCCTGGAGGCGGGCCGCCGCATCCAGGCCCCGCTCGCCGCGCACCTCCTCGGCCTTCTCGGCGCCGACGTCGTGCGGATCGAACCGCCCGGCGGTGACCCCCTGCGCGGGATGCCGCCCGCCTGCTCGGGGATCTCCGCCCGCTGGCTCGCCCTCAACCGAGGCAAGAGCGCCGTCGAGATCGACATCAAGGCGGCCGACGACCGACGCCGGCTGCGGGAGATGGCCGCCGAGGCCGATGTCTTCCTGCACAACTGGGCCCCCGGCAAGGCGGCCGAACTCGGCCTCGACGCAGCGGACTTCGCCGCCGTCAACCCGGCGCTCGTGCACGCGTACACCAGCGGCTGGGCCGGCCGGCTGACGGACGCCCCGATGGGTACGGACTTCATGGTCCAGGCCCGAACGGGCGTCGGCGAGGCCGTCCGCCCGCACGGCGAACCCGGTGCGCCCTCCCTGATGACCCTCCTGGACGTCCTCGGGGGTCTGATCGGCGCGGAGGCGGTGCTCGCCGGACTCCTGCTGCGCGAGCGCACCGGTCACGGGGTACGCGTGGACTCCTCCCTCCTCGGCGCCGCCGACACGCTGACCGCGCCCGCCCAGCGGCGGGCGGCCGGAGGCGCGGACCCCCGCCGCCCGGCCGGGTTCCGCCACCCGCTGCGCACGGCCGACGGCTGGGTCGCCCCTGCCGACACGTGCGCCGGGCGGGCGGGCGCGTACGACCTGCGCGAACTGCCCACCGACGAAGCCGTACGGCACCTGCGCGCCCACGGTCTGACCGCGACGGCGGTCACGACCGACCTCGCCGACCTGCACCACGACCCGCGGTTCGCCGGCTCGATCAGCCGCGACGCGCACGGCGCACCCGCAGTCCCCGACCCCTGGAGCCTCGCATGACCGCCGACAGCCTCACCGCCCCCGCCGCCCGGACCCCCGCCGCCCAGCTCCCTGACTCCCGGACCTCTCAGGCCGGGGCCCCTGACTCCCGGACCCCCGCCGCCCAGGCCCCTGATGCCCAAGCCCCTGACTCCCGGACCCCCGCCGCCCAGGCCCCCGCCGCCCAGGCCCCTGAAACCCAGGCCCCTGAAACCCAGGCCCCTGACACCCGGGCCCCTGACACCCGGGCCCCTGACACCCGGGCCCCCGCCGCCCAGGCCCCTGACTCCCGGACCCCTCAGGCCGGGGCCCCCGTCGCCCGGAACTCGGGCGGCGCCGGCGGCCTCCGGGACCTCCTGCCGGCCCGCCTTCGCCGCTCCTGGGCCGTCGACGGCACCTGCCCCGACCTCGACCTGTACAGCCTCTTCCGCGCACGCCAGATCGCCGAACTGCACCGCACGGCCGTCGTCGACTCCAAAGGGAAGCTCTGTTACACGGCCCTCGACCGCAAGGTCCGATGTCTGGCCACCGGTCTGCGAGAACTCGGCATACGGGAGGGCGACGTGGTCGGCGTCCAGCTCCCCGACAACCGCAACGCCGTCATCACCGACCTGGCCCTCGCCGCACTCGGAGCCGTAGCCCTGCCCTTCCCGGCCGGCCGGTGCGCCGAGGAGGCCGCCTCCCTGCTACGACGCGCCGAGGCCGTCGCCGTCGTCGCCGCGACCGAGCACCGCGACGCCCACCCCGCAGCCGACCTCCTGGCCCTGGCCCCCCAACTGCCCGCCCTGCGACACGTCGTCGCCGCCGGACCCGGTACGGCGCCCGAAGGGGCCGTGGCCTTCGCCCGGTTGCTGCGCGCGGACCCGGCCGACTTCGTCGCCGCCCGCCCCGACCCGGACAGCGCGGCGCGCATCCTCGTCTCGTCCGGCTCCGAGGCGGAACCGAAGATGATCGCGTACTCGCACAACGCGCTCGCGGGCGGACGCGGGAACTTCCTCGCCTCCCTCATCCCCGACGCCACTCCGCCGCGCTGCCTCTTCCTGGTGCCGCTCGCCTCCGCCTTCGGCTCGAACGGCACGGCCGTCACCCTCGCCCGGCACGGCGGCACGCTCGTGCTGCTCGACCGGTTCACCCCGGAGGCCGCCCTCGCGGCGATCCGGGACCACGAACCGACCCACGTCCTCGGCGTGCCGACGATGATCCGCATGATGCTCGACCGCCTCGACACGACGGGTGACGCGCCCGGCGACGCACCGGGTGACGAGCCGCGTCACGCGCTCGGTGACGCGCCCGGTGACCAGCCACGTCACGCGGCCGGTGACGCGCCCGGCGCTGCGCCACGTCACACGCACGTCGCCGTGCCGGGCGCCCGACTCCCCGCGCCCGTCGCCCTCGTCCTGGGCGGCGCGCCGCTCGACGAGACGACCGCGGCCGACGCGGCGGCAGCGTTCGGCTGCCCGGTCGTCAACCTGTACGGGTCGGCCGACGGCGTCAACTGCCACACCGGCCTGGAGAACCGGACCCCGCCCACCGACGGGACCGGTGTCGTCGCGGGCCGGCCCGACCCTCGGGTGGCCGAGATCAGGATCGCCGACACCGAGACCCACGCACCGCTCCCGGACGGCGCCGTCGGGGAGATCGTGGCGCGCGGCCCGATGACCCCGCTCTGCTACGTCGGAGCGCCCGAACTCGACGCCCGCTACCGCACCGCCGACGGCTGGGTCCGCACCGGCGACCTCGGCTTCCTCGACCCGGACGGGATCCTCCACGTGGTCGGCCGGCTCAAGGACATCGTGATCCGCGGCGGTGTCAACATCAGCCCGGCGGAGGTGGAACGCGCCCTCGCCTCGCACCCCGGGATCCGGGACGTCGTGTGCGTGGGCGTGCCGGACGACCTGATGGGGGAGCGGCTCGCGGCCTGCGTCGTGCCCCGTGCCGAGGTTCCCGCCGGCCAGGCCCTCGCGCTCGGCTCGCTCGGCGCGCACCTGACCGCGTCCGGCCTCGAACCGCGCAAGCACCCCGAGCGCCTCCTGACGGTCGCCGAACTCCCGCTGACACCCGCGGGCAAGCCCGACCGGGCGGCCCTGCGCGCCCGGCTCGTCACGGCCGGCGAGGACGTCCGGGCAGCGGCCGGATGACATGGGGGTGGGGGCGGCCCGGTCCGGGCCGCCCCCACCCCCACTTCCACCCTCGCCCTCACCCGGCGATCGGCGTCAGGGCGTCGTCGTGCCCATCGCCTTCTTCAGCTCGGCCGCCGCCGCCCGGTGGACGGCCAGCAGATCGAGGTCCTCGCCCGGGTAGTTGACGATCTTCACCTGCGTGGCACCGGAGTCGGGCAGCACCGTGCCGGTCGACATGTGCGCGTTGTCGAGCACCAGCGCCGGCTTCTTCTTCGACAGCTCCGCGAGCTGCCCGGGCGTGACGGCCTCAGGACCGTACGTGCCGACCGCCGTGGCTCCGGCGAGCTTCGCCGCCCAGGCGGTGAAGACCTGCGCGACCACGTTCGGGCTCTTCCCGCCGGGCCAGGCAGCCTTCAGCTCACCGGACAGCTTCGTGTACTCGGCGTCGAAGCCGGTCTTCCACGTCGTCGCGGCCTGCTCCGTGCCGAACAGCTTCCCCAGCCGGGTGACTTCGCTCCGCACCTTGTCGGCGTCGTTGTCGAGGCCGACCTCGACCAGCTCGGCCTTCGAGCCCGCCGCCTCCTTGATCTTCGCGGCGTACGGCTCGAAGGGCGCGTACAGCACGAAGTCGGCCTTCGCGACGGCGGCGAGGTCGGAGGGCTTGGGGTCGTAGTCGGGCGCGTGATGGGTGGACGGCGGCACGATCACCGTGATGTCCTCGGCGCCCGCCGCCTTGGCGAAGGCGCCCTCCCAGGTCGTCGTCACGACCACGACCGGCTTCCCTTCACGACCGCCGGCGCCGGACGAGGGCTCCGTGTCCCCACAGCCGGTCAGCAGGACCGATGCCGCGCTCAGTGCGAGGACGGGAAGGAGGGAGGCGATGCGGACGTGGGTGCGGACGCGGGTGCGCGCCATGGGCGGGTTCTCCGTTCGGGGACGAGATGGACGGCGAGGACGACGGCCCCCGCCGTCAGGACGAGGACGGGCCCGGGGGGCCAGTCCAGCCAGAGGGCGATGAGGAAACCGGTGAGGTTGACGGCGACGCCGACGGCGATCGCCCAGAGGGTGATGGACTTCAAAGAGTTGCCGAGCCGGCGGGCGGCCAGCGCGGGCAGCAGGGTCAGGGCGTCCACGAGGAGCGCGCCGGTCAGTTTGATCGCCCCGGCGACGGCGACGGCGACCAGGACGAGCAGGACGAGGGTCAGGGCGCGCACCGGCACTCCGGAGCAGAGCGCCAGCTCACGGTCGTACAGCAGGAGGGCCAGATCGCGCCGCTTCCACCAGAACAGGCACGGTACGAGGACGGCGAGCAGCCCGAGCACGACGAGATCCGCGGTGCCGACGGACAGGATCGACCCCCACAGCAGGGCGAACGCCCCGGAGGCGTTGACGCCCGACACGGCGAGGACCAGCAGCGCGGCGGCGATGGCGAGGCTCATCAGCAGTCCCATCGCCCCGGACAGTCCGTCGGGGGTACGGGCCAGGGGCGCGACCCCCGCGCCCGCGAGGGCGCAGGCGACCAGCGCGCACACCATCGGGTCGATCCCGGTCAGCAGGCCCACGGCGATGCCGAGCAGCGCCACGTGCATCATGGCGAAGCGCACCGGCATGATGTCGAGCCCGACGATCACCACGCCGATCACCGGCAGCCCGATCGCCGCGAGCAGCAGCGCGAACCCGGCGCGCTGCACCGGCAGCAGCCGGAGCAGTTCGCCGACGTCGGCGGCGAGGTTCACCGGGCCTCCCGCAGCCGTCCGGCGGCCATCTCCAGGACCCGGTCGCACCGCTCGGCCAGCGCCCGGTCGTGGGTCACCACGATCAGGGTGACCGGCAGGGACGTCAGCGCGTCGGACGCCTCCTCCTGGCCGTCGAAGTCGAGGGCGGCGGTCGGCTCGTCGGCGAGCAGCACCTGCGCCCCGGCCGCCACGGCGCCCATCGCCCGAGCGAGGTACACGCGCTGCAACTGCCCGCCGGAGAGCGTGTGCACGGGCCGCTCCGCGAGCCGGTCGACCCCGAGCCGGGCGGCGGCCTCGGCGGCCTCGCGCGCCGCGCCGCCGCTCGCCAGCAACTCGTGCGCGAGCAGCGGGAACCGGCCCGCGGCGGGCTTCTGCGGGATCCAGGCGCAGGCCCGGCGCCGCCAGGCCGCCTCAGCCGGGGAGCCGGTTCCACGGCCGCCGACCAGGATCGAGCCGCTCACCGGCCGGTGCAGCCCCAGGACGGCCCGCAACAGCGTCGTCTTCCCCGAGCCGTTGGTGCCGGTCAGCGCGATCCGCTCGCCGGCCGCGATCTCCAGATCCACGTCGGCGACGGCGTCGACCCGGCCGTGGCGGCAGGCGACCCCCCGCATGTGAACGTCAAGTCCGCCCATTCCCCGCCTTCCCGCCGCCTCGTGGAGTTCGCCCCGGTAGTCGGACGCGAGGTCCTTCGGGTTCCCGAGTCCGTCCGGTTCTCGTCGGACCGGGGTCCGCCGGGTCGTCGTCGGACCGGGGCCGCCCGGTGTCGTCGGACAGCCCGCCGTCCGGTTCTCGTGGGCGCGACGGCCGTCCGGCACGCGCCGGACCGGTGTCCGTCCGGAAGGCGTGCTCCTGTGGCCGGGAGGCATCGCTGCGGACCGCGCCGCTTGGTCAACGCCCGTATCCCTGAGCTACGTTGACCTCGACCGGGCGCCGGGGTCCGGCGGGCCGACGGGAGTGGCGCGGGACGATGACGACGGACGTCGAGGAGACGGCGCGGCGCATCCTGGACCACGTCCAGCGGGCGGAGCACGACGCCGAGGCGCTCGCCTGGTTCCTCACCGAGGAGGCCGCCGCGGACGCCGAGGCGGTCCGACGGGCGGGTCGGCTCCCGGACGGCCACGTCCTGCTGGCCGCCCTCAACGCGATCGGCTACTACGACTTCGGCCGCTTCCTCGCGGGCGGTGAGACGGACCTGGCGGCGCTCGGCTCGGCCGTCGTCTGCTTCTTCGACGTGTACCGCGCCTCGCCCGCGCACGTCCCGCCGCTGCTGACCCCGCTGCTCGCGCTCCTCGCGGGCGAACCGGCGGGGGCGGACGCCGACCCGGGCGGCGCCTACGAGGCGGGCGCCGGGGTCCTCCTGCTGTACACCGCCCACCGCAACCCCGTCCTGCTGCCGGCCGCGGCCGGTCTGCTGCGCCACGCCGTCGCGGGCTTCCCCGAGGGCAGCGCCGAACAGGGCACGTGCCTCTCCGACCTCGGACTTGTCCTGCTGTACGGATTCCGGGACGGCGGCGGTCCCGAACTCCTCGACGAGGCCATGCTCCTGAGCCGTGCCTCCGCGGCGGCCCCCTCCCCGGCACGGGCCGAACAGGCCCGCAGGCAGGGCAATCTGGGCCTGGTCCTGCGCCACGCGGCGGACGCGAGCTCCGATCCGGACACGACGCGCGAGAGCGTCGAGACCCTGCGCCGGACGCTGCGGGTGAGCCTGCCGGGAGACCCTTACCACGCCCTGCACCTCGGCCTCCTCGGCTCCGCGCTCCTGAGCGCGGCGCCGAGGCTCGACGAACCTGCCCTCCTCGTCGAGGCCCTCGACCTCCTGCGCCGGTCCGTCGCGGCCGAACCCCCGGGTCACCCGCCGCCCGCGGCCCATCTCGCCGATCTGGGGATGGCCGCGATCACGCTCTCCCTCGCTCCGGAGCGGGCCACCGGACCGCAGGACCGCGCCCGGCTCCACGACGAGGGCCTGGACGCCATCCGGCGCGCGGCCGCCACGTCCGGCAACCCCGTCGAGGCCTCCCTCCACCTCGCGAACCTGGCCTTCGCCCTCAACGCCCGCACGGTGAACACCAGGAACCCGGCCGCGCTCGACGACGCGCACCGCGCGGCCCGCGACGCGCTGGCCACCGCCCCGCAGGGTCACCCGGTCCGCGCCTACGCCGAGTACATCCTGTCCGAGGTCCTGCGCACCCGGTACGTCGAGACCGGGGACCTCGACGAGCTGGACTCCGCGCTCGGGCACGCCCGGAGCGCGCTGGCGGTCACCGCCCCGCACGACGCCCCGTTCGCGGTCCGGGCCGTGGACCTCGCCGACCTGCTGCGCCTACGGGCGAACGCCGCCGGTGACGCGCCCGACCTGCTCGCCGAGGCGCTCGCCCTGCTGCGCCGCGTCACCGCCGACACTCCGACGGATCCCCGCGGCCGCGCCCGCGCGCTGCTGATCCTCGCGAGGGTCCTGGACACCTCGGACGACGGCACGGGCGAGCGGGCCGCGACCCACGCCGCGGAGGCGGAGCGCACGTACCGGGAGTGCCTCGCGCTGACCGTCGGGAACGACGGAGTCGGCGCCGCCGCCCGCCACGCCTTCGGCCAGTTGCTCCTCCGACGCGCGAACCGGGCCACCGCGTACGGCGAACCCACGGGCCCGGCCGCCGACACGGCCGCAAGGACGGCCACGGGCCCGGCCGCCGACACGGCCACAAGCCCGGCCGCCGACACGCCCGCCGCCCGCGCCGAGGAGGCGCGCCGTGAGGGCCTCGCCCTGATCCACGAGGCGCTCGACCTGATGGGCGAGGACGACCCCCGTCGCTCGGAGTACCTCTCCGAACTGGGCTGCGTCCACCTGGAGCTCGCCGAGACGACCGGCAGCCCCGAAGCCTGCGCCGAGGCCGTGGCCGCGCTGCGCCGCGCCGTGGCGGCGGCCGGTTCCGGTCACGACCGGGCCGTGGCGGGCTCCAACCTCGGCGCCGCGCTGGTGTGGCTCGGCCTGCTCACCGCACAGGAGGCGCCGCTGGCCGAGGGGGTACGGGCGCACCGGGAGGCCGTCGCGGCGACCGGCGCGCGCGACCACTACCGCGCGCACCGCCTCGGCAACCTGGGCGACGCGCTCCAGCGCCTGGCCCAGCACCGCTCGGACGTCACCCTCGTCGAGGAGGCCGTCGAGGTGCTGCGCGAGGCCGTCCGCGACGCCGGCCCCGGCGCGCCGGGCGCGGCCGACAACTTCACCCGCCTCGGCAACGCCCTGCGCTCGATCACCCGCTTCACCGGCGACCCGGCGCCCCTCGAAGAGGCCCTCCACTGGCAGCGGCAGGCCGTCGCCGCCGCGGGTGCCCCCGCCCCGAGAACCGCGGGCACCCACGAGGCCTCCGTCAGCCGCGCGCGGGTCAACCTGGCCAACGTCCTCATCGAGCTGTACCAGCGCAGCCTGGACGAGTCCCAGCGCGAAGAGGCGCTGAGTCAGTACCGCGAGGCGCTCGCGCACACCCGCGAACCGGGCGAGCGTCATGTCGTCCTCACCAACTACGGCAACGCCCTCTTCTGGCTCGCGGGCGACACCGTCGACGACGTCCTCATGGACCGGGCGATCGGCGTCCTGCGCGAGGCGACCGCCGTCGTCCCCGCCTCGCACGCGGGGCGCTCGGGTGTGCTGATGAACCTGGGCCTCGCCCTCGTACGGCGTTCGCGCCTCACCGGCGACCGCACCTGGCTCGCCGAGGGCCTCACCGTCCTGCGCCGCGCCGTGGACGAGTCCGCGCCGTCCTCCTTCGACCGCTCCGTCCAACTCTCCAACCTCGCCCACGCGCTGAGCTTCCGGTTCGACGTCACGGGCGACCGCGCGGACGCGGACGAGGCCGCGGACCTGCTGCGCGAGGCGATCTCCCTGGAGCACGGCGAGCGCCACGGCAGGGATCTCGCCCGCATCAACCTCGGCGTCCTGCTGCACCGGATCGCGTTCTCCCCGGTCGAGGCGGAACCCGACCTCGTGCTGGAGGCGAGGCGCGTCCTGGAGGAGGCACTGGCGGGCCTGGACGAGCGCCATCCGCGCCGGCCGATGGCGCTGCTGAACCTGGCCGGGACCATCATGGCCACGGCGGAGCTGGCCGAGGACGCCGGCGACCCGACGCTCGGCCCCCTGCTCGACCGGGGGTTGAGCGCCGTGCGGGAGGCCCTCGGCCGGCTCTCCGACGGCCACCCCGACCACACCCAGGGCCTGTGGATCCTGGCCAGGACCCAGGTGGCCCGGGCCCGGTTCGCCGGGGTGCCGGACACGCGCACCGGAGTGGACGGCGGCGCGCGCACCGGAGCGGCCGGCGACACGCTTACCGGAGCGGCCGGCGGCGCGGGCACCGGCGTGGACGGCGGCACACGCACTGGAGCGGACGGCGGCGCGGATGCCCGGCGTGCCGCGTGGGCGGCGCCTCTCGGGGAGGCGATCCGGTGCGCCCGGCAGGCCGCCCACACCACGGTCGCCTCGGTCTCCAAGCGCCTCCTGGCCGCGCGTACCTGGGGTGATGCCGCAGCCGCCGCGGGCGAGGACGCCGAGGCGCTCGCAGGCTACGCGTACGCCGTCGGCCTGCTCGCCAGACTCGCCCCGCGCGGTCTCGCCCGCGCGGACCAGGAGGGCCGCCTCATCGTCGGGACCGGGCTCGCCTCCGACGCCGCCGCGTTCGCGCTGCGCGTGGGGGACCCGTCGGCCGCGCTCAGCCTCCTCGAACAGGGCCGTGGCATCCTGCTCGCCCAGGGCGTGGAGTCCCGCGGCGACCTCTCCCGGCTGCGCACGGCGGACCCCGCCCTGGCCGCCGAGTTCGAGCGGGTCCGCGACGCGCTGAGCACCGACCCGCACGGCGGCCTCAGGACCGTCCCCGCCGATCCCCGGCCGCCCGGCGCGCCGTTCGGCCCACCGGACGGTCCCGCGTACGGGCCGTCCTCCTCCGGGCCCGAAGCCGGGCTGCTCGCCGAGTCACGGCACGCCCTGGCCAGGGCCTGGGACGAACTCCTCGACCGGATCCGCCGACTGCCCGGCTTCGACGACTTCCTGGCCACTCCGACGGCGGCGGAGCTGCTGGGCGCGGCTGCCAAGGGACCGGTCGTGGTCGTCAACGTCAGCCGGCACGGCTCGGCCGCCCTCCTCGTCACCGCCGACGAGGGCGTCCAGGTCGTCCCGCTGCCCGCCCTCAGCCCGGAGGAGGCCCTCAGCAGGGCCACCGAGTTCGTCGGCGCCGTCGACCACGCGTACGGCGACCAGGGGGCCCGGCGGGCCGTCGCCGCCATGCGGACCCTCTCCGACACCCTGGAGTGGCTCTGGACCGCCGTGGCCGAACCGGTCCTCGACCGACTGGGCCCGCGCGCCGCCCCACGCGAGGACGGACCGTCGACCCGGCTGTGGTGGTGCCCCACCGGCTGGCTGTCGTTCCTGCCGCTGCACGCCGCGGGCCGCCCCGACCCGAGGCCGGGCGAGACGGTCATGGACCGGGTCGTCTCCTCGTACACCCCGACGCTGCGCGCCCTCGTCCGCGCCCGCAACGCACCCGCCGGCACCGCCGTGACGCTCCCCGCCCCGCTGATCGTCACCCTCGCCGACACCCCCGGCGCCCCGTCGCTGCCCGGCGTCGCCCAGGAGGCGCGGCTGCTCCGGAGGCTCTTCCCCGCGCACCGCGAACTCGCGGGCGGGGCGGCCACCGTCGCGGCCGTCCGCGACGCCCTGCCCGCGCACCCGTGGGTCCACTTCAGCTGCCACGGCGTGAACGACCCGCACACGCCCTCCGCGAGCGGACTGGTCCTCCACGACGGGCGGCTCACGGTCCGCGACGCGGCCGAGCAGCGCCCCCGCGAGGCCGTCCTCGCCGTCCTCTCGGCCTGCTCGACCTCCCAGGGCGGCTTCACCCTCCCCGACGAGTCCGTCCATCTGGCCTCTTCGTTCCAGCTGGCCGGGTACCCGCATGTGATCGGCACGCTGTGGCCGGTCGCCGACAAGGTGGCGACCCGGCTGACGGAGGAGTTGTACACGAGCCTGGTGGACGATCTCGCGCGAGGCCGGCCGATCGATCCGGCGACGGCGCTGCACCGCCCGGTCAGGGAGCTGCGCCGCCGCCTCGCCGGCGCCCCGCACTTGTGGGCCGCCCACATCCACACCGGCCCCTGACCCCGGGCGGCGCGGATCCGCCCGTGACGCCGTGCGGCACGGACGCGCCCGGGGTCACTCGGACGGCGTGTCCTCGCCCATCGCGGTGCCCGACGGCGCCTGGGGGACGTCGTCCGGTTCCGGTGCGTCGTCGGACGGCCGGTAGGTGCGGCGCTCCGAGAACTCCGCGAGCAGCTCCGCCAACTCCGCTTCGTCAGGCTCTCTGTGATGCTGTGTCATTCCCGGTCCCTTCCTCCGTGTGCGCCCGGGCCGCGGGGACGGCCGGTGCCGTCGGCGGCAGCAGCACTTCCAGTACGTCGATGTCGGCGGCGCGCAGATACACCCCGCCGGTGTCCGGAACCTTCCCGAGGAACCTGCCGTCGGGACCCATCCGGTACTGGGCCTGGAGGTAGACGTCCCCCGGTTGCGGATAGGCCGAGACCGCCGACCTCGAACCCAGCCAGCCGCCCACCCACAGACCGTTCTTGAGCCGGGCCCGGACGAAGCACGAGCCCCGGTCCCGGAAGAGCGCGTCCCAGGCGGTCGGCGTCGGCTCGTACAGGGCCCGCCTGCGCCGCCGGTCCAGGCGGGCCTCCGCCCACGCGATCCCGGCCGGCACCAGGACCACGAGGAGGAGCGCCGCGAGGCCCGCCTCCCGGGGGTGCGCGAGCACCCCCGCCACCGGTCCCCTGCCCTGCCCGCCGAGCAGCCGCACCAGCCACGGCCCCGCGACCACCGCGTAGACGGCGTCGAGCAGCGCCCCGGCCGCGATGGCCCGCACGATCCGGTTCTGCGGCTCCTGTTCCGCCGCGACCGCGCCGCGCAGATGCTCCCGTACGGCCTGGTAGAAGACTCCGGGCAGCACCAGGATCAGCAGAATGGTCAGCTGCTGCACCGTCCCCGGAACCATCGTCGCCTCGCTCCCGTTCCCGTCGCGCCTGGTGTCAACTCCCCTTCCCCCACCGTACGTCGGCGATCCACCGGGGGAGGCGGAGGGGGCGTGAGAGGTGTCCCACGGGAACTCATGATCGATAGGATGACGCGATTCACCGCGCCCAGGGGGAGGTTGCCGCTGTGAGGGTTCTACTGCTCGGCCCGGTCGGGGCCGTGGCCGACGACGTCTCGGCCGAAGCCGCGTCGACCGAGGCCACGTCGAGCGAGGCCGTGTCGACCCAGGACGTCTGGGCCGACGCGCGTCCGGCCGTCGACATCGGAGGCGTCCGGCTGCGCATGCTGCTGGCCAGGCTCGCGCTGGAGGGCGGACGGCCCGTTTCCGTCGACACGCTCGTGGACGGGCTGTGGGGAGCCGACTCCCCGGCCGAGGCGCTGAACGCCCTCCAGGCCCTGGCCTCCCGGCTCCGCAGGGCCCTGCGCGGTGTCGCCACCCTGGAGTCCGCGGCCGGCGGATACCGCCTGTCGGTACGGGACGCGGACGTGGACGCCCACCGCTTCGAGGAGCTGGCCGCGCGCGGCAGGCGCGAGCTGGTCGCCGGGCACGTGGACGAGGCCGCTTCCCTGCTCGGGACGGCGCTCGGCCTGTGGCGCGGCCCCGCGCTCGCCGACGTCCTGGAGGCCCCCTTCGCCCGCGCCGTCGCCGCACGCCTCGACGATCTGCGCGCCTCCGCCGCCGAGGACCGCTTCGACGCCGAACTCCGCCTCGGCCGGTACGCCGACGTCCTCGCCGACCTCGAAACGGCGGGCGCCGAACGCCCGTTGAGCGAGCGACTCGCCGGGCTGCGCATGAAGGCGCTCTCCGCGGCCGGACGCCAGTCCGACGCGCTCGCCGTGTACGAACAGCTGCGCGGCCGGCTCGGCGAAGAACTCGGTGTCGACCCGTCGGCCGAGCTCCAGGAGATCCACCTCGCCCTGCTCCGGGGCGAGTTGACCGCCCCGGCCCGTGCCGAGACGGCGGCGAGCCGGCTGCCGGCCCGGCTGACGAGCTTCGTCGGCCGCGAGCGGGAACTGGAGCGGGTCGCCGGCCTGCTGGCCTCCTCCCGGCTCGTCACCGTCGTCGGCTTCGGCGGCGCCGGGAAGACCCGGCTCTCCCTGGAAGCGGCGGCCCGGCACCGGGCCCACGACCGCGGCCGGGTCTGGTTCGCGCCGCTGGCGGGCATCGGCCCCGGTGACCAGCTGGCCGACGCGGTCCTCGGCGCGCTCAGCTCCAAGGACGGCCGGTTCTACGACGGCGCGCAGGCCCAGCGCCTCACCCCCGTCGACCGTCTGGCCGAACTCTTCGAGGGCGGCGAGGCCGTGCTCGTCCTGGACAACTGCGAGCACGTCGTCGAGGCCGCCGCCCAACTCGCCGAGGAACTCCTCGACCGGAATCCGCAGTTGAGGATCCTCGCCACCAGCAGGGAAGCCCTCGCCATCACCGGCGAGGCGCTCTGCCCGCTCGGCCCGCTGGACGTTCCGGAGGCCGCCGACCATGCCGGCTCCGCCGACCATGCCGCCTCCGCCGACGAGCTCGCCGCCTCCGCCGACGCGACCGCCGTCCGCCTCTTCGTGGACCGGGCCGTCAGTGTCCGCCCCGACTTCACCCTCGACACCACCACGGTGGGCCCCGTCGTGGAGATCTGCCGCCGCCTCGACGGCATGCCGCTCGCCCTCGAACTGGCCGCCGCCAAGCTGCGCTCGATGAACGTCGACCGGATCGCGCGCCGCCTCGACGACCGCTTCCGCCTCCTCACCTCGGGCAGCCGCACCGCCCTGCCGAGGCAGCGCACCCTCCTCGCGCTCGTCGAGTGGAGCTGGGACCTCCTCGACGAGCCCGAACGGATCCTGGCGCGCCGGCTTTCGGTCTTCCCGGGCGGTGCCACGGTCGCCGCCCTCGAGGGAGTCTGCGCCGACGACACCCTGCCCGCCGAGGACGTGGCGTACGTCCTCGACACCCTGGTCGAGAAGTCCCTGGTGACCTGCTCCGGCGAGGGCGACGCGGCCGAGCCCCGCTACCGGATGCTGGAGACCGTACGGGCCTTCGCCGCCGACCGGCTCGTCGGCGACGGGGACGACGTCGCCCTGCCGTTCGCCGACCACTTCCTGGCCCTGGCGGAGGAGCTCGAACCCCTCCTGCGCACCCGCGAACAGCTCCGCGCGATCGCGCTCTTCGACGCCGAGCACGACAACATGGTCGCCGCCCTGCGGTCGGTCCTCGACGCCAGGGACGCGCCGCGGGCCGCCCGGTTCGTGCGGGCGATGTTCTGGTACTGGGGGATCAGGGGCATGACCACCCAGTTCGAGACCTTCCTCGGCGAGGTCCTGGAACTCGGCGACGCGCTCCCCGAGGACACCCGCGCGGCCTTCGGACTCGTCCGCACCGCGGCGGGCCCGCACGACGCCGACGGAGCCGCCGCCGACGAGAAGGCCGACGTGGACCGGGCCGAGGTGCTCGGCTTCCACCCGGCGCTGCCGCTGCTGCGGATGTCCCAGCTCGCGGGCGACGCCGACCAGCGGGAGCGCGGGCTCCGGCAGTCCCTCGGCTCGCCGGACCCCTGGGTGCGGGCCGGCGCGTACTGGGCGCACGACTTCGTCCTCTCCGAGCAAGGGGATCTGGAGAGCGGAGCCGAGGCCCGGGCCGCGGCCCTGCGCGGCTTCGAGGAGGTCGGCGACCGCTGGGGCCTGGTGATGAGCCTGCTCCCGCTCGGCCGGGACCACTCGCTGCGCGGCGAGTACGGCCCCGCTCTCGCGGTCTTCGAACGAGCGGTGGCGATCAGCTCCGAACTGGGCACGGAGGAGCACCTCACCTGGACCAAGTTCCGGCTGTCCCAGGAACGGTCGCGCTCCGGGGACCACGAGGGCGCGGTCCGCGACATCCTCGCCGCCCAGCGGCAGGCCCGGGAACGCGGCCATCGGCGGGTGGAGGCCGGCCTCCTGCCCCAACTCGCCTACGCGTACCGCCGCGCCGGTGATCTCGACCGGGCCGAGGAGGCCCTGGACCGGCTGGAGGTCCTCGTGCACCGGCTCCCGTACCCCGAGGAGACCAGCCGGGACATCGTCGCCGCCGGGCGGATGGCGAACCTCATCGCCCGGGGAGCCGCCCCGGAGGCGCGCGCCCTGATGCCCAGGGCGGTACGCGGGTACAGCGCGCGCGGCGACAGCAACGGACTGACCTGGGTGGCGGAGGAACTCGCGCTGCTCCTCGCCCTGGAGGGCGACGCGAAGAGCGCGGCGACCACGCTGGGGATGACCCGCGCGATCCGCGGCGCGTTCGACCACGGCGACCCGGAGATGCGGACACTCGCCGCCGCACTGACCGAGGAGCTCGGCGAGACCGGCTACCGGGAGGCGTACGAGCGCGGGGCCACCATGCCGAGGCAGGAGGCCATGGCCGTGCTCGCCGACGTGCCGGGCCGCCGGGAGGAGCGCGCCTGACCGCCGGGCGGCCGCGCCTGACCGCCTGGCGGCCGCGCCGCGAGAGCCCTTCAGCGCGCCGGACGCCCGGTCATCGCGGCCAGCACGTCCTCCAGGTCGGGCTGCCGCAGGCCCACCTCCTCGGTGCCGATGCCCGCGCGTTCGAGCCGGCGGACGAGCGCGGCCAGCAGCATCGGATCGGTGGCCGGCACCGAGAGGAGGCCCGTGTGGTGGTCGTGCGTCGGCGCGGCGCCGGTCAGCTCGGTCAGGATGCGGTCCACCGCGGCCCCGTCCCCGGTGAGGCTCGGACGCACCCGCAGTGACGGGTCGCCGGTTCTCCTCTTCAGCTCCTCCGGCGTCCCGTCCGCGACGACCCGGCCGCCGTCAAGGACGGCGACCCGGTCGGCCAGGCCGTCCGCCTCTCCCGGTTGCTGGGTCGTGAACAGCACGGCGGTCCCCTCGGACGCCAGCCGCCGCAGGACCTCCCGCACCGTCCGCCGGGCCCGCTGGTCGAGCCCCGTGTCCGGCTCGTCCAGGAGCAGCACAGGGGAGTTGCCGAGCAACCGCGCCACCCCTTCCTCCCCGTCGGGACCGCTCCAGGTCGGGTCGCCCCGGACGCCGTCGACACGCGCCGCCCCGCCGCCCCACGGCCACCCCGTGGCCGTGACCAGCTCGCGGACCCGCGCCCCCTCCCGTACGACGTCGTGGCCGCAGACCGCCGCGCTTCCGGCGTCCGGCAGGTCGAGGCCGGCCAGGACGCGGAGGACCGTCGTCTTGCCCGCGCCGTGCGGCCCGAGCAGTGCCACCGTCTCGCCGGGCCGCACCGCCAGGTCGACCCCGTCCAGCGCGAGCGTGTCCCCGTACCTCTTGACCAGGCCCTCGGCCCGGACGGCGTACGACATCGTCCCTCCCTCCTCCGGCCCGGGACGTTCCCGACGGGCCGGGGCCGACGATGCCCGGCGGCGCTGACAGACCGCTGACCGCACGTTGACGAGCGGCGGTGTCAAGAGCGCGTACGGACAGGCCGAGCGCGCGTCAAGAGGGCGCAAGGGTGGCTCGAACACGGCGGCTCGCGGGTCGAACCTGAGCGGACCTGCCACGAAAGGGAACAAGCGAGATGGCCGTCCTGATCACCGAGAACGGTGCCGCCCCCAGCGCCGAGGAACCCCCCGATACCGGCGCCCGCCACCGGCTCACCGCTGTCACCGGGCTCGCCGCGCTCTCGCTCGACGCGATGGCGTCGGTGGCCTACGGACCCGAGGCGATCGTCCTGGTCCTCGCGGCGGCCGGCGCGCACGGCCTCGGCCTCACCCTCCCGGTCACGCTCGCCATCGCGGGCCTGCTGGCCGTACTCGTCGCCTCCTACCGCCAGGTCATCCGGGCCTTCCCGGACGGTGGCGGTTCCTACGCGGTGGCCAAGACCCACCTCGGCCGGCGCACCAGCCTCGTCGCCGCCGGCTCGCTCGTCCTGGACTACGTCCTCAACGTGGCCGTCGCCGTCACCGCCGGAGTCGCGGCCCTCACCTCGGCCTTCCCCGAGCTCTACGGCGAACGGCTGTGGATCTGCCTGGTCGTCCTCGTCCTGATCACCGCGGTCAACCTGCGCGGCATCGTCGACTCGGCCCGCGCCTTCATCGTGCCGACCGCCGTCTTCATCGGCGCGATCCTCGTCCTGATCGTCGTCGGCCTCTTCCGTGACGCGCCGGTCTCCACGGCCGCCTCCGCCGGTCACGCCTCCGTCCTCGCCGACAACGCCACCACCGTCGGCGCGCTGCTCCTGCTGAAGGCCTTCGCCTCCGGATGCTCCGCGCTCACGGGTGTCGAGGCGATCGCCAACGCCGTGCCGTCCTTCCGCGCCCCCGGAGCCAAGCGGGCGATGCGCGCGGAGGTCGCCCTCGGCGCGCTCCTCGGCGTGATGCTGATCGGACTCTCGGTCCTGATCTCCCGCTTCGGCCTGCAGCCGGTCGAGGGCGTCACCGTCCTCGCGCAGCTCGCCGACGCGTCCCTCGGCCACAACTGGGGCTTCTACGTCATCCAGTTCGCCACCATGGTGCTGCTCGCGCTCTCCGCGAACACCTCCTTCGGCGGTCTGCCGGTCCTGCTGAAGCTGCTGGCCCGTGACAACTACCTGCCACACGTCTTCGGCCTGAAGGCGGACCGCCAGGTCCACCGCCACGGCGTCGTCTGGCTCTCGGTCGTCTCCGCCGCCCTGCTGGTCTTCTCCGGCGGCGACACCAACACCCTCGTCCCGCTCTTCGCGATCGGCGTCTTCGTCGGCTTCACGATCGCCCAGACCGGCATGGTGCTGCACTGGAGCCGCGAGCGCGGTACCGGCTGGGCGGGCAAGGCCTTCCTGAACGGCCTCGGCGCCCTGCTCACCGGCGTCTCCGCCGTCGTCGTGACGGCCACCAAGTTCCACGACGGCGCCTGGCTGATCGTGATCGCGCTGCCCCTCCTGGTCCTCGTCTTCGAGACCGTCCACCGCGCCTACGGCACGATCGGCGAGCGGCTCGGCGTCGGCCGGATCCCCGAGCCGCCGCACCGCCAGCGGTCGCTGGTCCTCGTCCCGGTCTCCTCCCTGACCCGGGTCACCAGCGAGGCCCTCACCGCGGCCGTCTCCCTCGGCGACGAGGTCCGCGCCGTGACCGTCTGCCACCCGGAGGCCGAGGACCGCGCCGCGACCGAGGCCCTGGAGCGCGACTGGGCGCTGTGGAACCCGGGCGTCGAGCTGGTCAGGCTGCCCTCCGAGCGCCGCTCGCTCGGCCGCCCCATCACCGCGTACGTCCGCGAGCTCGCGCTGACCGCACCGGACACCCGCGTCACCGTGCTCATCCCGGAGGCCGAGCCCGCGCACCTGTGGCAGCGGCTGCTCCAGAACCAGCGGGGCGCGGTCGTCGCCCACGCCGTCCGGCGCGACACCGACGCGGTGATCTGCCGGCTGCGGTTCCGCTGCTGAGCCCGGTGGCTCCGCCGTTCCGGGCGGATCCACCGTAAGAAGTCCGTCAAGGAGCCCTCCGCCCGGTGCCGCCCACGCGGCACCGGGCGGAGCCTTGACGTGTACGGACGCGCGCGTACGGAGGTGCACGATGCCCGTTCCGCTCCGGGACACCGCGGCCCTGGCCGCAGGAGTCCTCGCCCCCTTCGCCGCGGCCCTCGTCCTGGTGCCGCTGCGGGACGACGTCACGCACCAATCTGGCGCTGCTGCTCGTCGTCGTGGTCGTCGCCGTGGCGGCGCTCGGGAACCGGCTCGCCGGCGCGCTCTGCGCCCTGTCGGCCGCCGCCTGGTTCGACTTCTTCCTCACCGAGCCGTACCAGAGCTTCCACATCGAGAACCGGGCCGACATCGAGACCTCGGTCCTGCTCCTGGTCGTCGGCCTCGCCGTCTCGCAACTCGCGGCGCGGGCCAGGACCTTGAAGAGGGTCGCCGTCACGGACGCCACCCACCTGGAGCGGCTGCACGGCACGACCCGCCTCGCCCGGTCCGCCGGTTCCTCCGACGAGATGGTCCGCCGGGTGCGCGCGGAGCTGACCGACGTACTCGACCTCAGCGCCTGCCGTTTCGAGCACGGCTCCCTCATCGGGCGTCCGCCGCGGCTCGACCCGGACGGGTCGGTGAAGGTGTCCGGCTGGATCTGGGACCTGGACCGGCAGGGCTGGCCGGCCGGCGAGATCGAACTGCGGGCCGTCGCCCACGGCCGCTACCTGGGCCGCTTCCTGATGACGCCGGTGCCCGGCTCCGTACCGCCACCGCTCGAGTCCCGCCTCGTCGCCCTCGACCTCGCGGCCCAGGCGGCAGCCGCGCTGGACGAGGACGGCAGGACCGCCGCGCGGGTGTGACGGCCCGTGTGACGCCCGGACGGTACGGCGCTGCGACGGCCTCAGGCGGCCGCGGCGATCCCCGGCTGGTCGGAGACCCCTGCCGGGGAGGCGACCCCGGTGGCGTGGTGGACGTACTCGTGGTCGAGGCGGAATCCGGCGGTCCAGGCCAGCAGCCGGCTGGGCCGGTTGTCGCGGGAGCAGCACCAGCTCGCGGTGTGGCCGCGCTCGGCCACATCGGTGACCAGCCGGGTGACGCAGGCGAGCGCGAGCCCCTTGCGGCGCGCCTCGGGCACTGTCGCGCAGGCCAGGTCCTCGTAGCGGCTGCCCAGGAAGCGGGTGCACGCCATGGTGACGACGCGGCCCTTGTGGAACGCGGCCCAGGCGTGACCGGAGGAGGCGAGACCCACCGGGCCGTCCCAGGTGTCGTGGATCCAGGCCATGGAGGGGTCGAGCGCGGCGAGTGCCGGGGCGTCCTCTGCGGAGAGCCGGCGCACCCGCGCACCGCGCGGCACGGACGGGGCGGCGACCGGCACGCGGTGGAGGTAGAGCATCCGCTCCCAGGGCGTGACCCGGTCGAACGCGCCGCCGAGCAGCGGCAGGAAGCGGTCGGTGGCTTCGACGTAGTGGTCGGCGAGCGGAGCGAGGTCGGCCGGGGTCAGGGCCGCCGGGTCGCCCGCCAGGAGCGTGTGGTCCCCGCAGGAGACGGCGACCGCCCGGGGCCGCTCGGCGCGGTCGGTCCACCAGCGTCCGTGGCCGGTGGTGAGGACGTGCTCCGGGAGAGCGGCCGTGCCGGGGCCACCGGTCGGGAACGCCCGGGCGGGGGCGGGGGGCTGGTGGGACGGGTACGGGAACACGGAGACCTCCTTCGGGGACGGGACCTTGGGACGGCACGGGGGCGGCCCGTGCAAGGGACGGGCCGCCCCCTGGCGCTTCAGCGCTGGCCGGCCCTGGAGCCGTGGTTCGCCTTCTTCTTGCGGCGTGCCTTCTTCTTGCGGGCGCGCTTGGACATGGACGGTGTTCCTTTCGGTGGTGCTGCTTCTGGTGCTGCTGGTGGTGAGCTGGTCGTGGAGGCGTCAGGCGGGCTGGCCGACGAGCAGGTCGGCGAGCTTGTTGAGGCGCTTGACCGTGCGCTCCTCGGACGCGGCCGGGGCCGGGTCGACGCGGTGTTCGCGGTCGTAGTAGGCGCCGTTGACGATCTCGACGGCCGGGTCGCAGAGCCGCGCGACGTGCTCGGCGCCCTCGGCCGGGGACACGCCCTCGTGGGCGTAGAGCGGCAGCAGGCTGGTGGTGCAGATGCCCGGGTGGACGGAGACGGCGGTGACGCGCGCGTCGGCGGCGAAGACCGTCAGCGCCAGCTGCGACTGCGCGTACGCGGCCAGGCGGGAGTAACGGCGGGTGCGGTTGGGGTCGTTCCACTGGATCGAGCCCGTGCGGTGCAGCGAGGAGGAGACGTTCACGACCCGGCCGCCCGGGTCGGTGGTCAGGGCCGGCTCGAGCAGGTGCGTGAGGAGGTAGTGGGCCAGGAAGTTGACCTGGAACGCGATCTCGTTGCCGTCGGCGGTCACGGTGTGCCGCTCGGGGGCCGCCATACCGGCGTTGTTGACCAGGACGTCGAGGTGCGGGTGCTCGGCCAGCACCCGGGTGGCGACCTGTTCCACCTCCTCCAGCCGCGTGAAGTCCGCGGCGAACGCGCACAGTCGGGACCCGTCGACGTCGGCCAGCGTGACGAGCCGGTCGGTGGCGGCGTGGGCCTCCTCGGCCGTGCGGCCGTGGACGAGCACGGTCGCGCCGCGCTCGGCGAGCAGCCGCGCGGTCTGGTAGCCGATGCCGGACGTGGCACCGGTCACCAGAACGGTGCGTGAGGAAAGGTCGGAAACGGACATGACTGGTCAGTCCCTCAAGGGTGAAGAGTGCGTACGGGTACGAAGAAGGGGCGCCGGACCGTGAAGTCACGACGCCCCGAAGGCAGAGTCGGAGAGGTCAGCGGAAGGCTGCGGTCTCCGGACAGCACTCGGCTGCGGTCTGCGGACAGCGGGGCTCACGACGGGACGCCCGATGAGGCGGCCGGTCGAGCAGGAGCCATGCGCTGTTCATGGTGTCCATCGAACCCGCGCCGGCGGGCCGGGGCAAGCACGACCCCGTTTCCCTGACGCCCCCCTGACGGAGATTCACCCCAGGCCGGGGATGGTGGAGACCAGGAGATCGATGACCTTGATGCCCAGGAAGGGCAGGACGAGGCCGCCGAGGCCGTACACGGTGAGGTTGCGCTTCAGCAGGTCGTGGGCGGAGGAGGGGCGGTAGCGGACGCCCCGCAGGGCGAGCGGGATCAGCGCCACGATGATGAGGGCGTTGAAGATGATGGCCGAGGTGATCGCCGAAGTGGGGCTGTGTAGCCCCATGATGTTCAACGCCTCCACACCCGGATGGGCGCCGGCGAACATCGCGGGGATGATCGCGAAGTACTTCGCGACGTCGTTCGTGATCGAGAAGGTCGTCAACGCGCCTCGGGTGATGAGGAGTTGCTTGCCGATCTCGACGATCTCGATGAGCTTGGTCGGGTTGGAGTCCAGGTCCACCATGTTCCCGGCCTCCTTGGCGGACGAGGTACCGGTGTTCATGGCCACGCCGACATCGGCCTGCGCGAGCGCCGGGGCGTCGTTCGTGCCGTCGCCGGTCATCGCGACCAGCTTGCCGCCCTCCTGCTCCTTCCTGATCAGGGCCAGCTTGTCCTCCGGGGTCGCCTCCGCGAGGAAGTCGTCGACACCCGCCTCGTGGGCGATGGCGCGCGCGGTGAGCGGGTTGTCGCCGGTGATCATGATCGTACGGATGCCCATCCGCCGCAGCTCGGCGAACCGCTCCCTGATCCCGTCCTTCACGACGTCCTTGAGGTGGACGATCCCGAGGACCCGCGGGCCGTCCCAGTCGTGCACGGCCACCAGGAGGGGCGTGCCGCCCGCGTCCGCGATGGCGTCGCTCCAGGTGCGCGCCTCCGCCGGCACCACGCCGCCGTACATCTCCACCCAGGCGATCACCTGCGCGGCGGCGCCCTTGCGGATGTGGCACGCGGCGCCGTTGTCCCAGCGCAGGTCGATCCCGCTCATCCGGGTCTGCGCGCTGAACGCCACGAAGCGGGCGTCAGCGAGCTCCCCCTCGGCCGGTGCGCGCAGCCCGTACCGCTTCTTGGCGAGGACCACCACCGACCGCCCCTCCGGAGTCTCGTCGGCGAGCGAGGACAACTGGGCGGCGTCCGCGAGCTTGGCCTCCTCGACCCCGGGCAGCGGCACGAAGTCGGCCGCCTCCCGGTTGCCCAGCGTGATCGTCCCCGTCTTGTCGAGCAGCAGCGTGTTGACGTCTCCCGCGGCCTCGACCGCGCGGCCCGACATCGCGAGGACGTTGCGCTGCACGAGACGGTCCATGCCGGCGATGCCGATCGCGGAGAGCAGGGCGCCGATCGTGGTCGGGATCAGGGTCACCAGGAGGGCCACCAGGACGGTCGTGGACGGAGCGGCGTCGGCGTACCCGGCCATCGGCCGCAGGGCCACCACGACCAGGATGAAGACCATGGTCAGCGCGGCCAGCAGGATGTTGAGCGCGATCTCGTTCGGGGTCTTCTGCCGCGAGGCGCCCTCGACCAGGGCGATCATCCGGTCCATGAAGGAGTGGCCGGGGCGGGAGGTGACCCGGACGACGATCCGATCCGAGAGCACCGTCGTGCCGCCCGTCACGCCCGACCGGTCGCCGCCCGACTCCCGGATCACCGGGGCGGACTCGCCGGTGACGGCCGACTCGTCGACGGCGGCGACCCCGTCGACCACATCACCGTCGGCCGGGATCATCTCGCCCGCCTCGACGAGGACGAAGTCGAAGAGCTTGAGGTCGCTCGCGGCGACGGCGTCCGTCTCCGCCCGGTCGAGATCCGTCCCGTACCGCCAGTGCCGCAGGCGCAGCGCCACTGTGTCCGTGCGCGCCTTGCGGAGCGACTCGGCCTGCGCCTTCCCCCGTCCCTCCGCCACCGCCTCCGCGAGGTTGGCGAAGATCACGGTCAGCCAGAGCCAGGCACTGACGACCCAGGTGAACACCGAGGGGTCGAAGAGCGCGGAGAGCGTGGTGAGCACCGATCCGGCGCCGACCACGAAGAGCACCGGGTTGCGCACCAGGGCTCGGGGGTGCAGCTTGCGCACCGCCTCCGGGAAGCACTTCAGGAGTTGGACCGGGTCGAGCAGCCCGCCCCGCGCCGAGCGCCGCCGGCCCGGCCGGGGGGTCGGGTTGCGAGGCGGGGCGGAGGGAGCGGACGGTGCCGAGGGCGCGTGCGGGGACGCGGCGGGATGCATCGCGGAGGACCTTCTGAATGGGCCCCGGCGGCCCGCGCGGCGGACGCCCGGGGGCGAGACGGCAGGGAGCGCCGTCGCCCACGGCCTGGGGTGCGCGGGGTGACCCGGGCCCCATGGTCACGGCCGCGGACGTGCGGCGTCGGTCGCTCCGTGAGGGCACGGCCACCGGATGGGGTCGGGTGGCGCGTGCCCTCACGAGCCGGGGACGCTCAGGCCACTGACGTCCCGGGTCGGTGAGCGACCGAGAGGGGAATCTAGCCGCCCGGCAACGCTGCGTACGCGCTCGGGCACCGGAATTGACGGTGCCCTGACGGCGTGCGCGGACCTGCGACAAGGGCGCGTCAAAGCGGGCCGACGGGCCGTCAGGAGCCCGTCAACGAAGGCTGTTCCGCGCCAGGGGCGGACGCAGACTCGTCGGCACGGGGGATCGGACGGCTGTCCGATCAGGTGAGGTGGGAGGGATGCGCGGCTACCGCGACAGGCACCGCGCAAGGTCCGGACGCGACGGCCCGGACCGCCACCGCACCGCAAGGGGACAGCCGGACGACCGGCGGGCCGTCCAGGTCCGCGGCCACGAGGGGGCCGCGGCCCGGACGGCCCCACCGTCGTACCCGGAGACCCCGACGCCCCGCCCGCGCGGCTCATCGCGGGGACCCGCTTCGGCTGATCTCCCTGCTCAGGGCCCGGCCACGTAGAAGACGCGTAAAGAGCGCTGCGCCCGTCGTCAGGGACGCGTTAACGGCGGCCTTCACGTGGCCGAAAGGCGCTTTGCTCATCCAGTCCGAGAATCCGTTCTTCACTCAGGAGCTCACGATGGCCGACGTGGCCTTCGTCGTCACCACGATCGCGATCTTCGCGCTGGTGGCCTTCATCGCCAAGGGGGTGGCCAAGCTGTGACTGCCGAGAACATCGTCGGTCTGATCGTGGCCGTCGCCCTGCTGGTCTATCTCGTTCTCGCCCTCGTCAAGCCGGAGAGGTTCTGAGTACGGATATGAGCCCCGTCCTTGCTGGTGTCCTCCAGCTCCTCGCGCTGATCGCCGCTCTCGGCCTGTCCTACAAGCCGCTCGGTGACTACATGGCCCGGGTCTACTCCTCCGACAAGCACCTGCGGGTCGAGAAGTGGATCTACAAGGGCATCGGTGCCAATCCGAACACGGAGATGCGCTGGCCCGCGTACCTGCGCGGCGTCCTCGCCTTCTCCGCGGTGAGCGTCCTCTTCCTCTACCTGCTCCAGCGGGTGCAGGGTTCGCTCCCCGGCTCGCTCGGCTTCGCGTCGATCGACCCGGACCAGGCGTTCAACACCGCCGCGTCCTTCGTCGCCAACACCAACTGGCAGTCGTACTACGGCGAGCAGGCCATGGGCCACGTCGTGCAGACCGGCGGCCTCGCGGTGCAGAACTTCGTCTCGGCCGCGGTCGGCATCTCTGTCGCCGTCGCCCTCGTGCGCGGCTTCGCGCGGTCCCGTACTGGTGAGCTCGGCAACTTCTGGGCCGACCTGGTGCGCGGCACCATCCGCATCCTGCTCCCGATCTCCGTCGTGGGCGCGCTCATCCTGGTCGCCTGCGGCGCGATCCAGAACTTCTCCGGCATCCACGAGGTCGGCCAGTTCACCGGCGGCACGCAGCAGTGGAACGGCGGCGCCGTCGCCTCCCAGGAGGTCATCAAGGAGCTGGGCACCAACGGTGGCGGTTACTTCAACGCCAACTCGGCCCACCCCTTCGAGAACCCGAACCCGCTCTCGAACCTCTTCGAGATCTTCCTGATCCTGGTCATCCCCTTCGCACTGACCCGCACCTTCGGCCGCATGGTCGGCTCGCTCAAGCAGGGCTACGCGATCCTGGCGACGATGGCCACCATCTGGCTCGGCTTCACCGCGCTCATGATGTGGACCGAGTTCCACCACGGTGCTCCGGTGTACGACATCGCCGGCGGCGCGATGGAGGGCAAGGAGACCCGGTTCGGCATCGGCGGCTCGTCGATCTTCGCCGTGGCCACGACCCTCACCTCCACGGGTGCGGTCAACTCCTTCCACTCCTCGTTCACCGGCTTCGGCGGCGGCATCACCATGCTGGGCATGCAGCTCGGCGAGATCGCCCCCGGTGGGGTCGGCTCCGGCCTCTACGGCATGCTGATCATGGCGATCATCGCCGTGTTCATCGCCGGTCTGATGGTCGGCCGCACGCCCGAGTACCTGGGCAAGAAGATCGGCACCCGCGAGATCAAGTACGCGGCCTGCTACATCCTCGTCACCCCGGCGCTGGTGCTCTGCTTCACCGCCGCGGCGATGGCCCTGGACACCCCGGCCGACTCGATGACGAACAGTGGCGCGCACGGGTTCTCCGAGATCCTCTACGCGTACACCTCCGGCGCCAACAACAACGGCTCCGCCTTCGCGGGTCTGAACGCCGACACCCAGTGGTTCAACTCGACGATCGGCATCGCGATGCTGCTCGGCCGCTTCCTGCCGATGGTGTTCGTGCTGGCCCTGGCCGGCTCGCTCGCCGAGCAGAAGCCCGTCCCCGCGACCGCCGGCACCCTGCGGACCGAGAAGCCGCTGTTCACCGGTCTTCTCGTCGGCACGATCATGATCATCACCGGTCTGACCTACTTCCCGGCCCTCGCCCTTGGCCCGCTCGCGGAGGGGCTCGCGGCATGAACATCGATGTGAAGAAGCAAGAGGACGCCATGTCCACCGCCACCCCGACGAAGGCGCCGCACGGCGACCTGTCCGCCGGACACAAGCCGGCCGGACGCGTCGGCGGGGGTCTCTTCGACCCCAAGCAGCTGATCAAGTCCTTCCCGGACGCGGTCAAGAAGCTCGACCCGCGCGTGATGATCAAGTCGCCCGTGATGTTCGTGGTCCTGATCGGCTCGGTGGTCACCACCGTGCTGGCCTTCAAGGACCCGGGCGACTGGTTCGGCTGGGCGATCGCAGCCTGGCTCTGGCTCACGACCGTCTTCGCCAACCTGGCGGAGGCGGTGGCCGAGGGCCGCGGCAAGGCCCAGGCCGACACGCTCCGCAAGGCGAAGACCGACACGGTCGCCCGCCGCCTCATCGGCAAGAACGAGGAGCGCGTCCCCGGCACCGAGCTCAAGATCGGTGACCTGGTGGTCTGCGAGGCCGGCGACATCATCCCCGGCGACGGAGACGTCGTCGAGGGTGTCGCGAGCGTCGACGAGTCCGCCATCACCGGCGAGTCGGCCCCGGTCATCCGCGAGTCCGGCGGCGACCGCTCGGCCGTCACCGGCGGTACGAAGGTGCTGTCCGACCGCATCGTCATCAAGATCACGACCAAGCCGGGCGAGACCTTCATCGACCGGATGATCAACCTGGTCGAGGGCGCGGCGCGCCAGAAGACCCCCAACGAGATCGCCCTCAACATCCTGCTGGCGTCCCTCACCATCGTCTTCCTGCTCGCCGTGGTCACCCTGAAGCCGTTCGCGATCTACGCGGGCGCCGACGACCAGACCTCGATGATCGTCCTCACCGCGCTCCTGGTCTGCCTCATCCCGACCACGATCGGCGCCCTGCTCTCGGCCATCGGCATCGCCGGCATGGACCGTCTCGTGCAGCGCAACGTCCTCGCCATGTCGGGCCGCGCGGTCGAGGCCGCCGGTGACGTCTCCACGCTGCTCCTGGACAAGACCGGCACCATCACGCTGGGCAACCGCCAGGCCGCCGAGTTCGTCCCGGTCAAGGGCACCACCGAGGCCGAGGTCGCGGACGCCGCGCAGCTCTCCTCGCTGGCCGACGAGACCCCCGAAGGCCGCTCCATCGTGGTCCTCGCCAAGGAGAAGTACGGCCTGCGCGAGCGGCACCAGGGCGAGCTGGACGGCGCCGAGTGGATCGCCTTCACCGCCCAGACTCGTATGTCGGGCGTGGACGTCGACGGCCGCAAGATCCGCAAGGGCGCGACCGGTTCGGTCCTGGCCTGGGTGAAGGAGCGGGGCGGTACCGTCGCCGACGACGCCCAGCAGCTCAACGACACGATCTCCCAGGCCGGCGGCACCCCGCTGCTGGTCGCCGTGGATGACGCCAAGGGCGCCCGCGTCCTCGGTGTCATCCACCTCAAGGACGTCGTCAAGGAGGGCATGCGGGAGCGGTTCGACGAGCTGCGCCGCATGGGCATCAAGACGGTCATGATCACGGGTGACAACCCGCTGACCGCCAAGGCCATCGCCGAGGAGGCGGGTGTCGACGACTTCCTCGCCGAGGCCACCCCCGAGGACAAGATGGCGCTGATCAAGCGCGAGCAGGCCGGTGGCAAGCTCGTCGCGATGACGGGCGACGGCACGAACGACGCCCCGGCGCTCGCGCAGGCCGATGTCGGCGTGGCCATGAACACCGGTACCTCGGCCGCCAAGGAGGCCGGGAACATGGTGGACCTGGACTCCAACCCGACCAAGCTCATCGAGATCGTCGAGATCGGCAAGCAACTCCTCATCACCCGGGGCGCGCTCACCACCTTCTCGATCGCCAACGACGTGGCCAAGTACTTCGCGATCATCCCCGCGATGTTCGCCGTGGCCTACCCGTCGCTCGACAAGCTGAACATCATGGATCTGCACTCGCCGCAGTCCGCGATCCTCTCCGCCGTCATCTTCAACGCGCTGATCATCATCGCGCTGGTCCCGCTCGCCCTGAAGGGCGTGCAGTACCGGCCGACGAGCGCGGACAGGATGCTCCGCCGGAACCTCGGGATCTACGGCCTCGGCGGCCTGGTCGCCCCGTTCATCGGCATCAAGATCATCGACCTCCTCATCTCCCTCATCCCCGGGCTGCGTTGAATCGGAAAGCGTGCTGATCATGAACAACTCCGTAGGAAACGCAGGGCGGCTGCTCTGGGCCGGTCTCCGCGCCCTGCTCGTCCTGACCGTGGTGACGGGTGTCCTCTACCCGCTGGTCGTCACGGGCCTGGCTCAGGTGGCGTTCCACGACAAGGCCAACGGCTCCGAGATCGAGAGCGGGGGCAAGGTCGTCGGTTCGGAACTCATCGGCCAGAGCTACAACCTGCCGCTCAAGGACGGCGAGGAGACGTCGGGGCCGGACCTGAAGTGGTTCCAGCCGCGCCCCTCCAACGGTCTGGGCACCAACAGCGTCAACACGCAGTACTCGCTGATCCTGTCGGGTGCGACCAACCGGTCGGGTGAGGACGGCGCCGAGCACGACCCCAAGACCGGCAAGGCGTACTGCAAGCCGATCGAGGAGTACAGGACCGAGGACGACCAGGCCTCGCTCTGCTACCAGGTGCTCGCTGCCAAGGAAGCCGTCGTCAAGGACAACACGGCTGCCGGCTTCACGCCCAAGGACGTCCCGGCCGACGCCGTCACCTCCTCCGGCTCCGGCCTGGACCCGCACATCTCCCCGGAGTACGCGGAGCTGCAGGTCCACCGGGTCGCCGAGAAGAACGGTCTCGACGTCGAGCAGGTCGAGAAGCTCGTCGCCGACCACACCGACGGCCGGATCCTCGGCTTCATCGGTGAGCCCCGCGTCAACGTCCTGGAGCTCAACATCGCGCTCAAGGAACTGACCAAGGGCTGATGGCCTTATCGCAGCAGCGTGGGAGTCGGCGGGTCCCCGGGACGATCCCGGACCCGCCGACTCCCGTCGCACGTGGACGACAAGAGGAAGGCAGCACGCCGATGACCCGGGTGCTTGTCGTGGAGGACGACGCGCAGCTCGCACGAGCCTTGGTGATCAACCTCCAGGCCCGTCACTACCTGGTGGACGCGGCACCCGACGGTGCCACCGCGCTCCGCCTCGTGGCCGCAGGACAGCCGGACATGATCCTGCTCGACCTCGGACTGCCCGACATGGACGGCGTCGACGTCATCAGAGCCCTCCGCGGCTGGAGCCGGGCGCCGGTCCTGGTCCTCTCCGCCCGCAGCGGCTCGGAGGACAAGATCCGCGCGCTCGACGCGGGCGCCGACGACTACATGACCAAGCCGTTCAGCATGGACGAACTCCTCGCCCGGCTGAGGGCCGCCACCCGCCGCACGGAGGAGTCCCCGGACCGGCCGCCGCACACCACCCACCAGGTCGTCACCGACGAGTTCACCGTCGACCTGGTGGCGAAGAAGGTCCGGCGCGGCGACCGCGACGTACGGCTCACCCCGACCGAATGGCACCTGCTGGAAATACTGATCGGCAACCCCGGGGTGCTCGTCAGCCAGCGCCGGCTGCTCCAGGAGGTCTGGGGACCCAGCTACGGGGGAAAGACCAACTACCTCCGGGTCTACATGGCGCAGCTGCGGCGCAAGTTGGAACGCGACCCCTCGCACCCCCGCTATCTGATCACCGAACCCGGCATGGGCTACCGCTTCGAGGCGTGACCCGGTCCGTCCTCCATCGAAGAAACGGCATCACACCACCATGGGACGCGGAAAGCTCCGTATCTACCTCGGCGCGGCACCGGGCGTCGGCAAGACGTACGCGATGCTCTCCGAGGGGCACCGGCGGGTCGAACGCGGCACGGACTGTGTCGTCGCCTTCGTCGAACACCACGACCGGCCGCGTACGGAGGTGATGCTGCACGGCCTCGAACAGATCCCGCGCCGCACGATCGCCTACCGCGACACCACCTTCACCGAGATGGACGTCGACGCGGTCCTCGCGCGGAAGCCCGCCGTCGCGCTCGTCGACGAGCTGCCGCACACCAACGTGCCCGGCTCGCGCAACTCCAAGCGCTGGCAGGACATCGAGGAACTGCTCGCCGCCGGCATCGACGTCATCTCGACCGTCAACATCCAGCACCTCGAATCGCTGGGCGACGTCGTCGAGTCGATCACCGGCGTGCGGCAGAAGGAGACCGTCCCCGACGAGGTGGTGCGGCGGGCGGACCAGATCGAGCTGGTCGACATGTCGCCCCAGGCCCTGCGCAGACGCATGGCCCACGGCAACATCTACAAGTCCGACAAGGTCGACGCGGCCCTGTCCAACTACTTCCGCCCCGGCAACCTGACGGCGCTGCGCGAGCTGGCCCTGCTCTGGACCGCCGACCGGGTCGACGAGTACCTCCAGGAGTACCGCACCGAGCACCGGGTCTCGAAGATCTGGGGCTCCCGCGAACGGATCGTCGTCGGCCTCACCGGCGGCCCCGAGGGCCGTACGCTCATCCGCCGTGCCGCGCGGCTCGCCGAGAAGGGCGCGGGCGGCGAGGTGCTCGCCGTCTACATCGCCCGCAGCGACGGCCTCACCGCCGCCTCGCCCAAGGAACTCGCCGTCCAGCGCACGCTGGTCGAGGACCTCGGCGGCACCTTCCACCACGTCATAGGCGACGACATCTCCTCCGGCCTCCTGGAGTTCGCCCGCGGGGTCAACGCCACCCAGATCGTCCTCGGCGTCAGCCGCAGACGCTCCTGGCAGTACGTCTTCGGGCCGGGCGTCAGCGCCACGGTCGCCCGCGAGTCGGGCCCCGATCTGGACGTCCACATCGTCACCCACGACGAGATGGCGAAGGGGCGCGGCCTGCCGGTCGCGCGCGGCGCCGAGCTCGGCCGCTCCCGGACCATCTGGGGCTGGCTCACCGGCATCGCGGGCCCCGCGCTGCTCACCCTGCTCCTCGGCGTCGCGCCGGACGTCGGCCTGGCCAACGACGTCCTGCTCTTCCTCGCCCTCACCGTCGCCGCCGCCCTGCTCGGCGGACTCAAGCCGGCCCTCGCGTCGGCGGCGGTCGGGTCGCTGCTCCTGAACTACTGGTTCACGCCGCCGCTCCACGAACTCACCATCGCCGACCCGAAGAACATGGTCGCCCTCGTGGTCTTCCTCGGCGTGGCGGTCGCGGTGGCCTCGGTGGTGGACCTGGCTGCCCGCCGCACCCACCAGGCCGCGCGGCTGCGCGCCGAGGCGGAGACGCTCAGCTTCCTCGCCGGGGGCGTGCTGCGCGGCGAGACCAGCCTGGAGTCGCTCCTCGAACGGGTCCGGGAGACCTTCGCCATGGAATCGGTCGCCCTGCTCGAACGCCGCGAGGACTCCGACCCCTGGTCCTGCGTCGCCTCCGTGGGCGTGCGGCAGTCCGACCGGCCCGAGGACGCGGACGTGGACATGCCCGTCGGCGACCACCTCGCCCTCGCCCTGTCCGGCCGCGTCCTGCCCGCCGAGGACCGGCGCGTGCTCGGCGCCTTCGCCGCCCAGGCCGCGACCGTGCTCGAGCGCCAGCGGCTCGTCGGGGAGGCCGAGGAGGCGCGCAGGCTGGCCGAGGGCAACAAGATCCGCACCTCGCTCCTGGCCGCGGTCAGCCATGACCTGCGGACCCCGCTGGCCGGCATCAAGGCCTCCGTCACCTCGCTGCGCGCCGACGACGTCGAGTGGTCGGAGGAGGACCGGGCGGAACTCCTGGAAGGCATCGAGGACGGCGCCGACCGGCTCGACCACCTCGTCGGCAACCTGCTGGACGTCTCCCGCCTGGAGACCGGCACCGTCACCGCCGTCATCCGGGAGACCGACCTCGACGAGGTCGTCCCGATGGCGCTGGCCGGGGTGCCGGAGGGCAGCGTGGACCTCGACATCCCCGAGACGCTGCCGATGGTCGCCGTCGACCGGGGCCTGCTCGAACGGGCCGTCGCCAACATCGTCGAGAACGCCGTCAAGTACAGCCCGGCCGGCGAGCCGGTCCTGGTGGCCGCGAGCGCCCTGGCCGACCGGGTCGAACTGCGGGTGGTGGACCGGGGCCCGGGCGTCCCGGACGTGGCCAAGGACCGTATCTTCGGCGCCTTCCAGCGCTACGGGGACGCCCCGCGCGGCGCCGGCGTCGGCCTGGGCCTGGCGGTGGCCCGCGGCTTCATCGAGGCGATGGGCGGCACGGTCACCGCGGAGGACACCCCCGGCGGAGGCCTGACGATGGCCGTCAGCCTGCGCATGGCGGACGGCCTCCCGCTGTCCCGCGCGGAGCTTCCGGCAGCGACGACGATGTAGCGGTGGGCCCGGGCGGTCAGGGCGCCAGGAGTCCCCACAGCAGGACGACGCCGACGCCGCAGACCGTCCCGCCGACCACCATGGCGACCAGACCGTTGCGGACGTTCTCCGGCTGGTACGCGCCCAGCACGCTGAAGCAGAGCCGCACCCCGAACGCCAGGCCGAGCAGCCCGGAGCCGGTGATCGCGAAGCCCGCGAGGATCGCGTCCCACTGGGACTCGAAGAGACGCTGGTACGGGCCGGGGTGACGGGTGGCGAACGCGTACAGCACCGCGGTCAGCAGGACGGTCGGCAGTGCCACGTAGGTGAGGGCGAGGTTCGTGAGCCGTTTCATCGGGACGATCCTCCTTGGATGGGGAAGCGGGACAGGCGTTGGCGTACCGATTTCTCCACCACCGGGTCCCATTTCTCCTGTATGGCGATATGGGCGTACATCTCCCGTAGCCGGTTGACCTCGTCGAGCATGGCCCGCTCCTCGTGCGCGATCACCAGCAGGCTGGGGCGGACGAACCGGAACCAGGCGTCGGTCATCACGCCCAGTGCGCCCGCCGCGACCAGCAGGGGCACGAGTGTCACGGCGATGCCGCCCGTCCCGTCGGCCGTCAGCGCGAGGATCAGGCACACGACGGCCACGCCCGCCGACACCGCACGCGTCCTGCGGCCCAGCCGCAGCCTCGTCCGGGCGAGACGCACGGTCTTGAGTCGCGCCTCGGCCCCCTCCAAGGACCGGAAGAACGCGGCCGTGCGGTCAGCTCGCCCCATGGGACCCGCCCCCGTCGGACGCGATGAACCGCTGGAGATGATGGTTGAAGTGGCCCCGCAGCACTCCGATCTGGGAGTCGTCCAGGCGCGAGACGCCGTCGTCGATCCCGGGCAGGAACTCGTGCCGGATCAGCCGTGAGGCCATGGGCAGCACACCGAGCCGCAGCGAGGTCTGGCTCCGCAGATCACGCAGCGAGGCGGCGAACCGCGAGTCGGTGGGTGCGCCGCCCGGGATGTAGTGGTCGCGGGCCTCGTCGAGCCGGTTCCAGTAGAGGTCGCACTTCGAGACCACGACGAGCAGCCAGCGCAGCCGCTTGGCGAGTTCCCCGTCGATGATCGCGTCGGCCAGCACCCGGAAGTCCAGGGACTCCTTCTCCAGGTGCCAGGCGCGCACCGCCTCCTCGTCCACCGGTCCGCCGGCGGCCGCGAGCTCGTCCCGCACGTCGCGACCGTCGCTGCGCAGCCAGATCCGGTTGTGCCCCCAGCAGGTCACATGGATGATCCCGTGCGGAGAGGCCTCACCGCGCATGGTGTCGGTGAGAGCCTGTTCGCGTTCCACCGACAGCTGCCCCGGGATCACCGTCACGGCCGCCTGCGTCCGGCGTCCGGCGGCGCGGATGACCGCTTTGTGCTTCTCGATGTCCGGACTTTTCCGGCTGTCGGGGTCCCCCGACCGGATCGCCTGGAGCAGCGCGCCGCAGAGGACGGTCTTGCCCGCCCCCGCCTCTCCGGTGATCGACACCGGGTTGCCGGACAGCTTGGGGCCGCCCCGACTGACCGCCGCGCTCGCGGCCGGCGGCGGCCGGCCGTCGTCGACGCCCTCCCGGATGCTCTCCCAGAGCCCCCGGACCTCGTCCCAGTCGTCGCTCATGAGCGCAGCCCTTCCCCCGACGCGGACTCGACTTCCGAAATGCTAGCGAGCAACTCCCTTGATGTGTGGCCGTGTTGCCGCAACCGTCGCAGAGGCATCACCGCAGCCCCTGTGCCCCCGCCCTTATGCGGGGCATACTGGCGGGACGATGACGAACCGATCCGCGCCCCGGCGCCACCTGTCCACCAGCCCGTTCGCGGCTCCCGCCGATCCCGTGATCAAGGAGTTCGCCGTCGGTGACCGTGTCTCCCACGATCGCCACGGCCTCGGGAAGGTCATCGGCCAGGAGCCGACGGGTGCGCTGCTCGTCGACTTCGGAGCCAGCCAGGTCCGAGTCCTCAGCCCCTTCAAGGGCATGCACAAGCTCTGACCGCCCCCGACAGCCACACGGAAGACCCGCCCCGGCCCGCCAGGTCGTGTCCGGGAAGTCGGCTCCGCCCTCCGGGCGGTCGCCCGTACTTCCCGGACACTCCCACGCGCCGGGGCGGCTTTCGTTCGCGTGCCTACGATGGGCCCATGTCGTCACGCGAACCGTCCTCAGTTGCGAGCATCGTGCACCAGCGCACACCGGGCGCCCGCGAGCTCGCCGCGGCGGCCGGGGTCTTCGCTCTCCTCGCGGACCCGACCCGGCTGCACCTGGTCTGGCTCCTGTCGCGCGGGGAGTCCGACGTCACCGCCCTCGCGGAGGCCTGTGGCGCGGCCCGTCCGGCCGTGAGCCAGCATCTGGCAAAGCTGCGGCTCAGCGGGCTCGTCCAGCACCGGAAGGACGGCCGTCGCGTCGTCTACACCCTGCCCGACGGTCATATGCGGCGGCTCGTGGTCGAGGCGATCAGCCACGCCGACCATCAGGTGACCGGAGAGCCCTGGCACGACTGAGTCCCTCCTCTCGTCCACATGTGCGCAATCATGCACATGTCCGCTACGGTGGTCACGACCCCGGAGTCGAACGAGGGCGGGCCCCATGCTGTCCGTGCTGCGTCACCGCACCTACCGTCGCCTCTTCGCCGCCCAGCTCGTCGCCCTGGCCGGGACCGGGCTCGCCACCGTCGCCCTCGCCCTCCTCGCGTACGAGCTCGCCGGTGCCGACGCCACCGCCGTCCTCGGCACCGCGCTCGCGATCAAGATGGTCGCCTACGTCACCGTCGCGCCCCTGGCCGGCGCCCTCGCCGACCGGATACCCCGGCGGACGCTCCTCGTCGCCATGGACCTCACCCGCGCCGGGGCCGCCCTCGCCCTGCCGTTCGTCACCGAGGTCTGGCAGGTCTACGCCCTGATCCTGCTGCTCCAGGCCGCCTCCGCCGCCTTCACACCGACCTTCCAGGCGACCGTCCCCGACGTCCTGCCCGACGAGCGCGACTACACCCGCGCCCTCTCCCTCTCCCGCCTCGCCTACGACCTGGAGAACCTCTTCAGCCCGGCGCTCGCGGCCGCACTGCTCACCCTCCTCCCGGCCGGACTGCTCTTCACCGGCACCGCCGTCGGCTTCCTCGCCTCCGCCGCGCTCGTCGCCTCCGTCCTCCTCCCGGTCGCCGCGCCCGCCGAGCGCCCCGGCGGCGCGCACACCAAGGCCGCTTCCGGCATCCGGCTCGTCCTCGCGACCCCGCGGCTGCGCGCCCTCCTCGCGCTCGACCTGGTCGTCGCCGCCGGCGGCGCGATGGTCCTCGTCACCACCGTCGTCCTGGTCCGCGAGGTCCTCGGCCGGCCGGCCGGCGACGTCACGCTCGCCCTCGGCGCGTACGGAGCCGGCTCGATGGCCGTCGCCCTACTGCTGCCCCGCGCCCTCGACCGGGCCCGCGACCGCACCCTGATGGTCCCCGCCGCCTTCGTCACGGCCGGAGTGCTGCTCCTGCTCCCGGTGGGCGCGGCGGTGGTCCCCGGCCCCTGGGCCTGGCCCGCCCTGCTCGCCGCCTGGCTGCTGCTCGGGGCCGCCTCCTCGGCCGTCCTCACCCCCGGCGGTCGGCTGCTGCGGCGCTCGGCGGGCAGCGCGGACCTGCCCGCCGTCTTCGCCGCCCGGTTCTCCCTCGCCCACGGCTGCTGGCTGCTGACCTACCCCCTCGCGGGGTGGACGGCCGCCCGCGCCGGCCTCGCGACCGCCGCGGGCGCCCTCGGCCTCCTCGCCCTCGGGGCGGGCGGCCGGCCCAGACGGCCGCGGGCGGCCGCGTGACCCGCCGCCACGGGCGACCAGCGACCAGAGCGGGTCGCCGCCCCATCGCCCCACGACCGCGGCCGCG